>DASZJM010000230.1:0-15800 GCA_035948165.1 Candidatus Methylomirabilota bacterium | reverse complement strand
CTCCCCACGTTGGCCGCGGTGGCGAGCGCGATCAGGTAGGGCACCGGCGGCAGGCGCAGCCGGTGCGCGAGGTCCAGCACGATCGGCGCCATCACCAGGCAGACCACGTCGTTGACGAAGAGCGCCGAGAGCACGCCCGCCGCGACGATGATCAGGCCCAGCAGGCCGGTCGGGGTGCGGGCGCGCCGCACCGCCGCGTAGGTCACGAGGCGGAAGAAGCCGGAGAGACGCAGGTAGGCGGCCACGATCATCATGCCGAAGAGCAGCACGAGGGTGTGGGCGTCGACCGCGGCCACCGCCCGGTCCCACGGCAGGAGCCCGCTCACCACCACCACCGCCCCGCCGATGATGGCCACCCCGGTGCGGTCCACCCGGAAGAACGGCAGATGGCCGAGGGCGAGGCCGAGGTAGGTGCCGCCGAACGCGACGAGCGCGATCAGCCGGTCGACGCTGAATTCATGCATGCGGCCGCCCGCTCAGTAGCCGATCGCCGCGCCGTCGCTGCGCGGATCCGCCCCGCCCACCAGGACGCCGCTGCCCGCGTCGATGGTGATGCCGTGGGCGTGGCCGGCCAGCTCGTTCCACGCCTCCCACCGGTTGATCGCGTGGCCCCGGCGGGCCAGCTCCGCGATCGTCGCCTCCGGGAAGCGGCCCTCCAGGTTCAGCAGCTCCCGCGCGTCGCCGATGGCGAAGCGTCCCGCGAGCCAGCGCGGCGCCTCGACCGCGCGCTGGATGTCGAGCCCGTGGTCGATGAGCGCGGTGTACACCTGGAGGTGGATCTGCGGCTGCCCGTCGGCGCCCATGCACCCCATCACCTGCCAGAGCCGGCCGTCCCGGAACGCGAGCGAGGCGATGAGGGTGTGGAGCGGCCGCTTGCCGGGCTCGAGCCGGTTCGGGTGGTCCGGGTCCAGCGAGAAGTAGGCGCCGCGGTTCTGGAGGAGCACGCCGGTCCCTCCCGCCACCACGCCCGCCCCGAAGCCGAAGTAGACGCTCTGGATCAGCGACGCCGCGTTGCCCGCCGCGTCGACCGCGGCCACGTAGACGGTGTCGCCGGTCAGGCTGCCCGTGGAGGGGACGCGGTCCCACGGCAGCGCGCGCGCCCGGTCGATGAGGCGCCGCCGCTCGTCGGCGTAGGCGGACGAGAGTAGCCGGTCCACCGGCACCGGCGCGAAGGCGGGGTCGGCGACGAAGCGGTCGCGATCGTGGAACGCGATCTGCTTGGCCTGCACGAGCAGGTGCACGCGGTCCGGGCCCAGGAAGGGCAGCGCGCCCAGGTCGTAGGGCTCCACCAGGCGCAGGGCCTGCAGCACCGAGATCCCCTGGCTCGGGGGCGGCGTCTCGTGGATGGTGACGCCGCGATACGTCGCGTGGATCGACTCGCCCCACCGGGCCCGCTGCGCGGCCAGATCGCGCTCGGTGAAGAAGCCGCCCCGCTCGCGCGCCCAGCGCGCCATCTCGCGGGCGGTCTCGCCCTCGTAGAAGCCGGCGCGCCCGGCGCCCAGCCGCTCGAGGGTGCGCGCGAGATCGGGGTTGACGAGGCGCCGCCCGACCGCCGGGCGCGGCCCCTCGGCGAGGAAGATGCGCGCGGCGGGCGGATCGGCCGCGAGGACTGGGGCGGAGCGCTCGATCCACTCCGAGAGCCGCCGGGTGATCGGGAACCCGTCCCGCGCGTAGCCCACCGCGGCGGCCAGGTCGTCGGCGAGCGGCAGCTGGCCGTGGCGCGCGTGCGCCTCGCACCAGCCGTCCACCGCGCCCGGCACCGTGACGGTGGCGGGCACGACGCCACGGAGCGGGATCTCGCCGAGGCCGCGCGCGCGGAACCACTCGAGCGTCGCGGCCTCGGGCGCCGCGCCCGCCGCGTCGAGCGCGTGCACCGCGCCGGTGCGCGCGTCGTGGATCAGCCAGAACGCGTCGCCGCCCACGCTGGTCATGTGCGGGTAGACCACCGCGAGCACCGCGGCCGCCGCGATCGCCGCGTCGACCGCGGAGCCGCCCGCTTGCAAGATCTGGACGCCGGCCTGGGAGGCCAGCGAGTGAGGCGAGGCGACCATGCCGCGGTACGCCAGCGTGGGCGGACGCCCGGGATCGAGGATGCGCCTAGCTCCGCACCGGCCCGAGCGGCAGCTCCATCCAGACGTCCGCGCGCGGGTTGCGGTTGTAGTCGCCGATCTCCCGGAAGCCGTAGCGGCGGTAGAGCCGCACCGCGGCCTCGAGCCGGCGCTCGCTGTCGAGGCGCAGGGTGAGGCCGCCGAGCGCGCGCGCCTCGTCGAGCACGCGGGCCATGAGCCGGTCGGCGAGGCCGCGTCCGCGGCACGCCGGCTGCAGCCACATGCGCTTGAGCTCGGCCACCTGCGGGGCGAGCCGCCGCACCCCCGCGGTCCCGACGATCTCGCCGACCGGGTCGACCACCACCAGCATGACGCCGGCCGCGCCGTCGTACTCGCCCTGCCAGTCGACCACGTCGTGATCGAGGCCGGCCGCGTCCACGTCCTCCCCGAGGAACGCGAAGTACTCGGCCAGCTCCCGCGTCACCCCCGCGTGGTCGGCGGGGCCGGCGCGGCGGATCTGGTAGTCCTCCGCCACTACCGCTTCCGGGCGTGCGCGTCGAGGCCGCGCTGCCAGAGGTACTCGGTCTCGCCCAGGTGCTTGCCGACCCAGCGCGAGAGCACGAAGAGCAGGTCGCTGAGGCGGTTCACGTACTTGAGCGGCCACTCGCCGATCTCCTCCACGCGCGACAGCTCCAGCACGCGCCGCTCCGCGCGGCGGCACACCGTGCGCGCCTGGTGAAGGAAGCCGCCGACCGGCCCACCGCCCGGCAGGATGAAGCTCTTGAGCGGGGTGAGCTCCTTCTGGCACTCGTCCATCAGCCGCTCGAGCGCGGTCACCTGCTCGGGGCCCACCCGGAACATGCCCTCGTAGACCGCGTCGGCCGGAGTGGCCAGCTCGCTCCCCAGGTCGAACAGCTCGTTCTGCAGCCGGCGCAGCACCTCGTCGAGCCACCGGTGGCGCTTGCCGCTCTTCTTCCGCTCCGCGTTGAACACGCGGGCGAGCCCGACGATCGCGTTCAGCTCGTCGACGGTGCCGTAGGCCTCGATGCGCGGCGAGTCCTTCGGCACCCGGCGGCCGCCGACGAGCGCGGTCTCGCCGCGGTCGCCGGTGCGCGTGTAGACGCGGGTGATGCGGACGGGCATGCGGGCTCCTCCCGCGCCGAGGCTAGCACAGGTGCTAGACTCTGGCCATGAGCGGAGACGCGTGGCGCGACAACCTGGTGAGCGACGCGGAAGGGATCGCGCGCATCGTGCGCGAGTGCCGGCGCATCGCGGTGCTCGGCATCAAGACCGAGGCGCAGCGCGACCGCCCCGCGTTCTACGTGGCCGAGTACATGGCGCGGGCCGGCTACGACGTCGTGCCGGTGCCGGTCTACTACCCGGAGGTCACCCGGATCCTCGACCGGCCGGTCTACCGCGCGGTGCGCGACGTGCCGGGGCCGGTCGACATGGTCGACGTCTTCCGCCGCCCGTCGGATATTCCCCCGCACGTCGACGACATCCTCGCCGCGCGTCCCCGCGTGGTGTGGCTGCAGCTCGGCATCCGCCACGAGCAGGCCGCCGAGACCTTCGCGCGGGCGGGCATCCAGGTGGTGCAGGACCGCTGCCTGCTGGTGGAGCACCGCCGCCTCCGCTGACCTTCCCTCGATGTGGGACGACTTCGCGGACGCCCTGATCGAGACCGGGGAGGCCGCCGTTTTCGCGCGCTCGGCCGGCGCCGGGCCTCCGCTCCTGCTGCTGCACGGCTTCCCGCAGACCCACCTGATGTGGCGCGACGTGGCCCCGCGCCTTGCGCGGCGCTTCACCGTCGTGTGCGCCGACCTGCGCGGCTACGGCCGCAGCGCCTGCCCGTCCTCCGCGCCGGACCACGCGCCCTACGCCAAGCGCGCCCTCGCGCGCGACATGGTGGTGGTCATGGAGCGTCTCGGCTTCCCGCGCTTCTCGGTCGCCGGACACGATCGCGGCGGGCGCGTCGCCTATCGCTTGGCCCTCGATCATCCCGATCGCGTCGAGCGGCTCGCGGTACTGGACGTGCTGCCGACCGAGACGGTGTGGGCCCGGGCCGACGCGCGGTTCGCGCTCGGCTTCTGGCCGTGGTCGCTGCTCGCCCAGTCGGAGCCGCTGCCGGAGCGCATCCTGGCCGTCGCCGCCGAGGCCATCGTCGACGACGCGCTCGGAGGCTGGGGCTCGCCCGCCAAGACGTTCCCGCCGGCGGTGCGCGCCGCCTACGTGCAGGCGCTCCAGGATCCCGCGCACGCGCGCGCGATCTGCGAAGAGTACCGCGCCGCCGCGACCGTCGACCGTGAGCACGACCGGGCAGACCGCGCGGCGGGGCGACGGATCATCGGCCCGCTGCTCGCGCTGTGGAGCGCGCGCGGGCCGCTCGCGACGTGGTACGCGCAGGACGGCGGCCCGCTCGCCTTGTGGCACGCCTGGGCCGACGACGTCCGTGGACACGCGCTCGAAGCCGGCCACTTCTTTCCGGAGGAGCTGCCGGAGGCGACCGCGGACGCGCTGGCGCGATTCTTCGGCGGGACCTGACCGGGTCGCCCGCCCCGATCGGGCGCGCGCGGGTTCAGCGGGTAGCGGCGAGCGTCTCCAGGGCGAGCGTCACGTCCTGCCACTCGGTCTCGCTGAGCGCGGCCGCGCCGAAGCGCGCCCGCTCGTAGTGGCGCGTGAGGCGCGCGAACGGCTCGGCGCGCTCCGGGGCGGTCGTGCCGACCCGCGTCGCGAACTGCCGCGCGGTCTCCGCGGCCGCCGGGGCGAGCCCGCGCCGGGCGAGCAGCCGCAGGGCGCGCAGGTAGAAGGCGGGCGTGCTCGCGGCCGGACGGCCCGTCCCGCGACCCGCGAGCCCGCGACGGCCGAGGAGCCAGACCAGCGCGAGCCCGCCCAGCGCGGCGCCCGCGGCCAGCAGGGCGGGGCTCACCCGCCAGTGCCGCGGCCACGAGAAGCCGATCCGCACGTCGGTGGCCTGCCGGTGCACGCTGGCCGCGAGATGCACCTGGTCGCCGAGGCTCCAGTTGATCACGTAGCGGTACCAGCGCATGCGGGCCGCGTCGAGGTAGAGCGACACCGATCCCGGCGCGGCGGCCGCGACCGCGCCGCGCGGCGATGGATCGAAGGCCACCCATCCGCGTCCCTCGACGTAGGCCTCCACCCACGAGTGCGCGTCGCTCAGCCGCACCATGTAGTAGCGGCCGTACGGGTTCCACTCGCCGTGCTGGAAGCCGGCCACCACGCGGCTCGGGATGCCCTCGCTGCGCAGCATCACCGCCATCGCGGCCGCGAAGTATTCGCAGTTGCCGGATCGGCGCACGAAGAGGAACTCCTCCAGGGGCGGGCGCGCGGTCTCGCGCCGGAGCGCGAGGGTGTAGCGGTAGTTGGTGCTGAGGAACGCGCTGATGCGGCGGGCCACAGTCTCCGGATCGCGGGCGTCCGCGGCGGCCTCGCGGGCCAGGCGCGCGATGTCGGGCGAGAGCGCGGGAAGCTGCAGGAAGCGCGCGCGATCCTCCGCGGAGAGCACGGAGACGCCGGGGCCCTGCCGCGATGCCGGGGCGGCCGGTCGGAGCGTGTCCTCCAACTCGGACTCGACGACGTAGTGGAGCCGGGCCGTCGCGCTCGAGGTGCTGACCCCGCTCATGTCGTCCACCACCAGGGTGGGCGACTGCAGCTCGAGCCTCAGCATCCGCGGCGCCCCGAACACCGCGTCGGTGCCCATCGGCTCCAGGAAGATCTCCTGGCGCAGGAGCGGTCCCCGGCCGCGCGGCAGCCCGAGGCCGAAGTCTCCCCCCGCGCCGCGCCGGACGTAGCGGCGCAGAGTGCCCGCGCTCGACCAGGCGCGGCCGTCGAACTGGTCGAAGGCCACCCCCCGCCAGCGCAGCTCGGGCAACGTGGCCGGGTCCACCCGCTCGTCGGTGAGGTACACGCGCATCACCACGCTCTGGTCGGTCTCGATGTCGCCGAAGCTGCCGAGGTCCACTCGATCCGAGAAGCCGGTGACCATGCGCCCGAGCTGGGCCCGCAGCGGCAAGGCGGCCTGGCCCACCCGGGGAATGATGAAGAAGAGCCCGCCCGCGAGCGCGAAGGTGATGGCGGCCGCGACGAGGCTCACCCGGGTGAGCGGCCCGCGGAAGAAGACGCGGCGGGTGGAGGAGCCGGGCGCGCCCTCGCGCCCGGCCTGCTCGAGCTCGGTCACCACGTGGTTGAGGATCAGCATCCAGGTACCGAGCACCAGGAAGACCACGAACACCGCCAGGAAGCTCAGGCTGAAGCTGATCGACGCGGCGGCCACCAGCATGAAGAACGACAGCAGGGCGGCGTCGCGCAGGTCGCGCAAGCCGCGGCGCACGAACAGGCGGAGGAGGATCAGGAACAGCAGCAGGTGCACCATCCCGTCCAGCAGCGAGTAGGACAGATAGAAGAGGTCGATCGCGATCGCCACCGCGGCGGTGCCGACCAGGCAGTAGCCGAGCGCCGGGCGCACCGCCCCCCGCGCGCGGGCCTGCTCGTGGCCCCAGCCGATCAGGATGGCCAGCACCACCAGCGCCGCGCCCAGCGGGCCGATGAGGGCGGCCCCGTAGAGCGCGGCCACCCCGGTGAGCACGAGCAGGTAGGTGACGAGGCGGAGCGCGAGGAGGGCTGACATGTCAGGCGAGCGGGACCTGGATCTCGCGCAGCCGGCGCGGCCCGGACGACAGCTCGCGGTCGAGCGCGGCGGGCGCGATGGGCTCGGACGCGGCTGGGTCGTAGAGCGCGAGCGCGGTGAGCACGCGGCGGAGATGGGGACGGCCGTGGCCGAGCGCGACGAAGAGGCCGGGGCCGGCCAGCTCCACCCCGGCCCCGGCGCGGATGAGCGCCACCGCGAGCGAGGCCGCCTCGGAGAGTCCGGTCTCGAGCGTCTCGGTCCCCGCTGCGCCGCGCCCCACCAGCACCAGGCGGCAGTCGTGGCTCGTATCCGCCTCGTGCTCGCGCACCATCAGCGTCTCCGCCTTCGCGCTGCTCCGCCAGTGGATGAAGCGCGGGTCGTCACCCGGCCGGTAGGGGCGGAGATTGTAGAGATCGCTGCCGCGTCCGCGCCGGCGTCCGGCCGACCCGCCCGCGTCGCCCAGTCGCCCGAGCGACTCGGCGGAGAGCGGGCGCACCGCCGGGAACACGAGCACGTCGGCGGTCAGGGCGGGCCGCCCCGCCTTCATGAAGAGGCCGAACGGGAAGCGGGTGGTGATGCGCACGCCGGCCAGGCGGTGATGGCCGCGGCGCGGGAGCGTCTCCTCCCAGGTGGCGAGCCGGTCGGTGCCCGCCTCGATGCGCCGGAAGTAAATGAAGCGCGAGCTCGACTCGAGGGCGCGCGCCTGGGCCGCGAGCAGCTCGAGGGTGACCGAGTAGGAGGTGAGCCAGCGCTTCCGGTTCAGCACGGTGGCGCCGAGGAGCGCGGGCCGCCCCGCGTAGAGCTCCTCCGGCGTGATCCCGGTGAGGGCGAGTCCGCGCATCGCCTGCTCGGAGAGGATGCCGGAGACCACGATGAGCGCGAGGAGGGCCGAGACCAGCAGGTAGAGCAGGTTGTTGCCGGTGTTGATCGCGGCCACCCCGAGCCCGACCGCGACGAAGAGGCACCACCACCCGTCGCGCGTGGGCTTGATGGTGCGGCGCGGATGGAACAGCCGCCAGAGCGCGGCCCGGAGCGCCGTCACCGCGCGGCTACCTCGGGACGGGGACGTCCTGCAGGATGGCCGCGATCGCCGCCTCGCCGTCCATGCCGCTCGCGGCCGAGCCCGGGACGGAGGCCTTCACGATCACCCGGTGGCCGAGCGCGGGGCCGGCCAGCTCCTTGATGTCGTCCGGCAGGAGATAGTCGCGCCCGTCGGCGAGCGCGCGGGCGCGCGCGGCGCGCAGGAGGGCCAGCGAGCCGCGAGGGCTCACCCCGAGGGCGAGCAGCGGCGACCGGCGGGTGGCGGTGACCAGCGCGACCAGGTAGTCGAGCACCGACTCCTCCGCGCGCACGCGCTCGGCCGCCTCCTGGACACCGAGCACCTCGTCGGCCAGCACCACCGGAGCCGCGCCCACCGGGGGCGGCGCGGTCTCGCCGCGCAGCACCGCCTTCTCGTCCGCCGCCGCGGGATAGCCGATGCGGAGGCGGAGCAGGAAGCGGTCGAGCTGCGACTCGGGCAGCGGGAACGTGCCCTCGTACTCGCGCGGGTTCTGGGTGGCCAGCACCATGAACGGGCGCGGCAGCGGATACGTGGAGTGGTCGAGCGAGACCTGCGCCTCGTTCATCGCCTCGAGGAGGGCCGACTGGGTCTTGGGGGTGGTGCGGTTGATCTCGTCCGCGAGCACGATGTTGGTGAAGAGCGGGCCCGGCTTGAACACGAAGTCGCCGGTCTTGGGCTCCCACACCGAGACCCCGAGCACGTCGGACGGCAGCATGTCGGAGGTGAACTGGATGCGCTGGAAGGAGGCCCCGATGGAGCGGGCCAGCGCCGCGGCCAGCGTGGTCTTTCCAACGCCGGGCACGTCCTCGATCAGCAGGTGCCCGCGCGCCACCAGGCCGATGACCGCCAGCCGGACCACCTCGGGCTTGCCCACCAGGGCGCGGCCGACGCTGTCCTCGAGACGGCGGATGATCTCCGTCGAGCCGCCCATAGGATTCCACTATACCGTACGCGCATTTTTCGCCTGCTCGCGTGCGCTGGCCCGCGCCGGGCGCCATCGGCTACAATGCGGGCGCGATGCCTCTCGAGATCCCGCCTGCTCCGCGCTGGCCCCGCGAGGCGCGTGCCGCCTGCGCGTTCACCTTCGATCTCGACGCGGAGACGCTCTGGATGGCGCGGGGCGTCCACGAGCCGGTCACGCTCTCGCAGGGCCGCTTCGGTCCCGTCGAGGCGCTGCCGCGCATCCTCGCCCTGCTGCGGGCCAACGAGATCCGCGCCTCGTTCTTCATCCCCGCGTGGGTGGCCGAGCACTATCCCGACGCGGTGCGCGCCATCGCGGCCGACGGTCACGAGATCGGCTGCCACGGCGACGAGCACGAGAAGGTGAGCGACCTGCCGGTCGAGCGGGAAGAAGCGATCCTGGTCAAGAGCCTCGAGGTGCTGACGCGCCTCGGGGGCAAGCGCCCCCTCGGGTACCGGGCACCCGCCTGGCAGCTCTCCGGCGAGACCCTCGGCCTTCTCGGCCGCCACGGCTTCGACTACTCGTCGAACATGATGGACCGGCTGTCGCCCTACCTGCACCCCGCCGCGGGCGGCCGCGCCCTCGTCGAGATCCCGGTCTCGTGGGTGCTCGACGACGCGCCCTTCTTCATGTTCACCGGGCAGCGCGCGATGCAGCCGCCGGGGCCGGTGCTGCAGGGCTGGCTCACCGAGTTCGAGGGGATCACCGAGATGCACGGGGTGACCAACTTCACCTTCCACCCCCAGATCATCGGCCGGCCGTCGCGGCTGGCCTGCCTGCGCGAGCTGATCGACCACGTGCGTCACACCCCGCGGGTGTGGATCGCCTCGCTCGCGGAGATCAGCGCCCACTACCGCCCGACCGCCGCCGCGGGCTAGGCCGCGGCCGGGCCGGGCCGCCGGCTAGGAGCGGAAGCTCGGGGCGATGTCGGCCATGAACCGATCGAGCGCGCCGCGCCCATCGGTGGGGAGCAGGAACGTGGGAATGAAGAGCATGCCCACTCCCGCCGCCTGGAGCTTGCCGAGCTTGTCGCGGATCTCGCCCACGCTGCCGGCCAGGACGGTGTCGCGGGCCTTGGCCAGGTCGGCGCCCATGCGCTTCATGTACAGCTGCTGGATGCGCTCCACCCCGGCCCGATCGTCCGCGAAGCCGAGCACCATGACCGCCGAGCGCAGGATCTGCTTGGGATCGCGCCCGACCTTCGCGCAGTGCTCGTCCAGGATGCGCCCCTTGTGGGTGAGCGTCTCCGGCCCGCCCCACACGTTCCAGTGATCGGCGTGCTGGGCCGCGATGCGGAGCGTGACCTTCTCGCCGCCGCCGCCGATCATCAGCTCCGGGTGCGGCCTCTGCACCGGCTTGGGCATGAGCGGCGCGTCGTCGAGGCGATAGAAACGGCCCTTGTAGCTGGCGCGCTCCTCGGTCCAGAGCGCCTTCAGCACCCGGCACGCCTCGTCGAGCCGCTCGAGCCGCTCGCGGGTGGTGTAGAAGTCCATCCCGTAGGCGCGGTGCTCGTTCTCCTGCCAGCCCGCGCCCATGCCGCAGATCAGGCGGCCGCGCGAGATGATGTCGACGTTGGCCGCCATCTTGGCGAGGAGCGCGGGATGCCGGTAGGTGTTACCGCTCACGATGGTGCCCACCCGCAGGCGCTCGGTCCGCGCGGCGAGGGCGGCGAGCGCGGTCCAGCACTCGAGCGTGTCGCCCACCCGGTCCGCGGTGTTGGGCATGAAGTGATCGGTGACGCAGCCCGCGTCCCAGCCGGTCCGGTCGCAGTGCTGCCAGAAGCCCAGGACCTCGTCCCACGTGGTGCCGCTCATGCCGGTGAAGAGGGCGAATTTCATAGTGGCTGGATGCTACGAGTGGCCGCGCGAGAGGTCAAGTGGAATCCCCCATCCTGATCATCCATCCGGGTGCGCTCGGCGACGTGCTCCAGGCGGTGCCCGCGCTGCGGGGACTGCGCGCGCAAACACCCGGCGCGACGCTCGTGCTCGCGGGCCAGCCGCGGCTCGGCCGCCTGCTGGTCGCGCTCGGCGTGGTCGACGAGGCGCGGGCCTTCGACGGGCTGGGGCTCGACGCGCTCTTCACCGAGGGGCCCGTTCCGCCCTCGCTCGCCGAGTGGCTGGGCGGCTTCGCGCGCGTCGTGTCGTGGTTCGGCGTGCGCGAGCCGACCTACCGGGCGCGCCTCGGTGCGCTCGCCGCCGAGCTGACGGTGGCCCGGCCGGTGCCCGACGACGAGACGCCGGTGTGGCGCCACCTGTGGGCGACGCTCTCCCTCGGAGACCTCGCGGAGACCGATTCGGTCGCCCCGATCCGGCTGCGCGGGGCGCGGCCCGGATCAGCCGCTTTGATAATCCACGCGGGAAGCGGCGGCGCGTGGAAGCAGTGGCCGCCCGAGCGCTTCGCGGAAGCGATCGGCGAGGTGACCGCGCGGCACGCCGTCGCGGTCACCGTCCACCAGGGGCCGGCCGACCGCGCGGCGGTGGACGCGCTGCTCGCTCGCCTGGACCGTCCGGTCGAGCGACTCGTGGAGCCCGAGCTACCCGCGCTCGCCGCTATCCTGTCCGGCGCGCGCGCCTACCTGGGCGGCGACTCGGGGATCAGCCATCTCGCGGCCGCGGTCGGTGCGCCGAGCGTCGTCCTCTTTCCGCCGGCGCACCTCCCGCGCTGGTCACCGTGGAGCCCGTCGGCGCGCCCGGTCGCGATGACCGGTGACGAGACCCCGCGGGTGATCCGCGAGCTCGAGCGGATGCTCAGTTCTGCTTCGCGATGACGTGGTCCTTGATCTTGTCGTAGGTCGCCTTCGGCAGCACCTTCTTCTGCACCAGCTCGTCCTTCCGCTTGTAGGGCCGGTTCTGGACGATCTTCTTGGCGTACGCGTCCCCGATGCCGGGAATCGTCTTGAGGTCCGCCTCGCTGGCCGTGTTGAGGTCCAGCGGCTCGTGCGCCATCTTGTCGTCCTTGGCGGCGGGCGCGGGCGCCGGCGCGGCCTTCGGAGTCTGCGCCCAGGCGGTGGGACCGGCCAGCATGCCGGTCGAGAACAAGACCGCGATGAGCAGCGCGATCAGTCGCTTCATGGGTGCGCCTCCTCGTAGGGTGAGTGTGACGGCGAACTCAGCCGATCTTGAGCAGCTCCACCTCGAAGATCAGCGTCGCCCCCGGCGGGATGACCCCGCCCGCCCCGCGGTCGCCGTAGCCCAGGTGCGCGGGGATGATCAGCTTCCGCTTGCCGCCGACCTTCATCGAGATCACGCCCTCGTCCCAGCCCTTGATGACGCGGCCCTTGCCCACCGGGAACTCGAACGGGGTGCCGCGGTCCACCGAGCTGTCGAACTTCTGGCCGCTCTTCAGCCAGCCGGTGTAGTGCACGCTGACCGTGTCGCCCGTCTTCGGCCGGGCCCCGGTCCCCTCGACCAGGTCCACGTAGCCGAGGCCGGTTGCCGTCTCCACGACCTGGTCTTCGGTATGGTCGCTCATGGGGTGTGATCGCTCATGGGTCATCGCCCTCCCTTGGCGCTCCATAGTACCAGCGGTGCAGCCGCGCGGGAGCGACCCCGCAGAAGTGCAGCAGGCGCAGCGCCCACATGAGGCCGATGGTGCGGAGCGGGCCCTCCCGCTCCCACTTGCGGGCCGACGTCGTCACCCGTGCGCGGAGGGCGGCGAGACGGCCGCGCGCCTTGAGGCGGCGGCACAGCTCGATGTCCTCCATCAGCGGGATGTCGGGGTAGCCGCCCACCGCCTCGAAGTCGGCGCGCCGCACGAAGATGGCCTGATCGCCGGTGCAGATCGAGGTGGCGCGAGACCGCGCGTTCATGAACCAGGCGACCACGCGGAGGATCCGACGCGGGCTGTCGAAGCGGACGTCGAAGCGGCCGCCCACCACCGCGGGCGCGGCGAGCGCCTCCGCGATCGCGGACGCCGCGCCCTCGGGCAGGCGGGTGTCGGCGTGCAGGAACAGCAGCACGTCGCCGCCCGCCTCCCGCGCGCCCGCGTTCATCTGGCGCGCCCGTCCGCGCGCACCCGCGAGGAGCCGGACGCCGGGCCGGCCCGCCACCGCCGCGGCGGTGGTGTCGCGGCTGCCGCCGTCGACCACGATCACCTCCGCGCCGGGGCAGGTCCGCGCAAGGTCGGGCAGGAGCTGCGCGAGGTTCGCGGCCTCGTCCAGCGCGGGGACGACCACGCTCAGGGTCATTCGCGGGGAGCCGGCCCGAGCGTGATCGCGTCGTAGTAGGCCACCGCGCGCTCGCCGGTGTCGTCGGTGTCGGTCATCAGCGCGATGCCCTCGATGCGGGGCGGCTCGCCTCCGCCGCCGACTATCCGCCGATAGTCGGCGTAGATATCGTGGGTCTCGGTGACCCAGGTCCCGGCCAGGGCGCCGCCGCTCTGCGCGACCACGATCTTGGCGCGCGCGGAATAGGCGTTGTCGAGCACGGTGTCCACCGGTAGCCGGCTCTCCCACACGTAGTTGAGCGCGAGGCCCGGCGGGTAGCGGCCGTAGAGCAGGCGCAGAACCGCGAAGCGCGCGCGCTCCCACACCCCCGCGGTGGCGGGATCGTAGCGGAACGCCACGTACACGCGTGCCGCGTAGTCGTCGCCCGATTTGCGGCGCGGGTCGGAGCGGGCGAGCACGCCCTCCACCTTCCAGCGCCAGGAGAGGATGCGGTACTCGCGCGGGTCCAGATCGAGGCGCCGGTAGAGGGCCGAGGCGGAGGCGTCCGCCTCCGCGCGCAGCACGAAGCCCCCGCCCTCCGGCACCACCGTGTAGCGGGTGTGGCGCGGGACTCGCGGGAACGTGAGCGCTTCCCAGCCCGGCGGCGGAGCGGCCGGCTCGGCGGGCGGCGCGAAGTCGAAGCGCAGCGGCTCGGCCGCGCGCGCTCCCGCCGCCACCGCGGCGAGCCCCAGCAGGATCGCGGCCAGGCGCGCGAGCCCGGCGCCGCGCATCAGCCCGTCCGCAGCAGGTCGTCGAGCGCGGCGCTGCGCCCGCGCAGCCAGCGCGGCAGCAGCGAGAGGGCCACCAGCAGCACCCCGGCCCCGCCCAGCAGCAGCACCATTCGCCGCACGTCCCAGGTCCCGGTCACGATCGCGCCCGCCGCCACCGTGTAGGCCACCGTGGCGGGGAGCATGCAGATGAAGGACGTCACCAGGTAGGCGCGGAAGGAGATCGAGGTGAGGCCGTAGGCGTAGTTCTGAAGGTTGAACGGGAAGATCGGGATCAGCCGGGTGATCATCACGATGCGCCAGCCGTGCCGGGCCACCGCGCGGTCCATGCGGGCGAGCGCGGGATACGGGGCCATCCACCGCTCCACCGCGTCGCGCGCCGCGTAGCGCGCGAGGAGGAAGGCGAGCGCCGCCCCGACGGTGGCCGCGATCGCGGCGTACACGGTGCCCCCGATCGGGCCGAAGACGAGGCCGGCCAGGATGGTGAGCGGCAGGGCCGGCACGAACGCGACCACCGCGATCACGTAGCCGCCCACGAAGACCGCGGGGGCCCAGACCCCGAAGCCGGCGATCCACTCGCGCAGCCGCACCACGTTGTCGAGCCGGACCAGGTCGGTGAAGCCGAGCGCGCGCACCATCGCCACCAGGGCGACCGCGATCAGGCCGACCAGCAGCAGCCGCTTGCTCAGTACTTGCCCCGGGCGCGCTCGCGGGCGGGCAGGTTCTCGAGGCAGGTGGTCCACCACCCGGTGCGGATCGTCTCCGCGAACTCGGGCGGCAGGCCCTCGCGCTCCATCTCGCGGGCGAGCGTCTCGTGATCGTAGTGGACGGGCACGAACTCCACGGTCAGGTCGGGCCCCGAGGTCAGCACCGTGTACCAGACGTTGGGGCGGCCGTCGTTCTCGGGCCGGCCGATCACCCCCACGTTGATCGCGTGGCGTGCGTCCGGCAGTGCGCGGTGCCACTTGATTCCGGTGTGGGTGCACAGCATGACGTCGGCCTCCGCCCGCTCCATCAGGTGGCGCAGGAGGCCGTTCGGGGTCGCCGACTCCCACAGGAACTCGTTGATCACCCGCGGGGAGCCGTGGCACATCAGCACCCGGTGCGGGCCCAGCCTGAGGCGGCGGTGGCGGGGCAGCGCGCCGAGCCAGGCCTTGTGCTCGGTCGACGTGCCCTCGAACGTGTAGCGGTAGCTGATCGCGGCGTAGTGGTTGTCGCGCGGGTCCGTGTAGCCGCAGCCGCAGTCGGTGCGCCCGGAGGCGAGCGACTCGTCGTAGTTGCCCTGGATGGCGAGCACCCCGTGCTCGCGCAGCAGGGGGAAGACGCGGTCCGGATGCGGGCCGAAGCCGCCCATGTCGCCGAGGCAGAACACCGCCTCCGCTCCGCGCGCCCGCGCGCCGGCCAGGGTGGCCTCGAGCGCGAGCGAGTTGTTGTAGACCCCGCCCAGCACCGCAATCCGCCGGTACTCGCCTAGCTGTTCCGGCATGTCATTCCCGTCCGGTGGCAGGTCGCGCACGCCGGGTGATAGAGGGGCGCGGGCCGGAACGACTCGGCGAGGCTCCCGCGCGAGAGCCGCGCGCCCGGCAGCCCGGCCAGGATCGGGCAGGCGTAGATCCCGCCCGCGGCCACCACCCGCGCGTCCGCGCACTGGAGGATCGAGCGATCGAAACCGACCAGATCCTCCTCGGTGAGCGGGGCCTCGCCGCTCGCGGGCTGCCGGCCCAGCGCGAACACCGGCATGATCTTGAGTCGCGGCCGCTCCACCCCCTGCTCGCGGAGGAAATCGCGGAAGCGCCCGTGCATGGTCCCCGGGCCCGGGTGCGCGGCCGCGGTGATCTCGGTGGCGGTGACGATGGGCAGGAGCCCGCGCTCCCGCAGCAGCCGCACCGCCTGCACCGCCTTGGCCCACGCGCCCTCGCCGCGGATCGCGTCGTTGCGCGCGCGGTCCGGATCGTCGAGGCTCACGCGGATCTCGAGCGAGTAAGGCGCGCGGGCGGCCAGCCCGGCCAGCGCGTCGGCCTGCTCGGGGCCGATGAGCGTGCCGTTGGTGAGCACGGTGGTGGGCGCGACGTCGAGCGCGCGCTCGAGCAGCGGCAGGATCTCCCCGTGCAGGAAGGGCTCGCCGCCGGTGAAGTAGATCTCCTTCACGCCGAG
>DASZJM010000229.1:0-6707 GCA_035948165.1 Candidatus Methylomirabilota bacterium | reverse complement strand
CCCGCTGCTGGCCGCCGCCGACGTCTACCGGCCCGCCGCGATCGACCAGCTGAAGACCCTCGGCGCCCAGCTCGGCGTCCCGGTGGTGGGCGAGGCCGATCAGCGCCCGGTCGCCATCTGCACGGCGGCCCGCGACGAGGCGGCCCGGCGCGGCCTCTCCCCGCTCATCCTGGACACCGCGGGGCGGCTGCACATCGACGAGGAGATGCTGGACGAGCTCCGGGCGATCAAGAAGGCGGTGGGGCCGCACCACGTCCTGCTGGTGGTCGACGCCATGACCGGCCAGGACGCGGTCACGGTGGCCGACAAGTTCAACGCGGCCATCGGCATCGACGCGGTGGTCCTCACCAAGATGGACGGCGACGCGCGCGGCGGCGCGGCCCTCTCGGTGCGGGAGGTGACCGGCCGGCCGATCGCGTTCGTGGGAGTGGGCGAGAAGACCGACGCGCTGGAGCCGTTCCATCCCGATCGGCTGGCCCAGCGCATCCTCGGGATGGGCGACGTGCTCTCGCTGGTGGAGAAGGCGCAGGCCACCGTGGACGCGGCGCAGGCCGAGGCGCTCGCCCAGAAGATCCGCGACGACTCCTTCACCCTGGAGGACTTCTCGGCCCAGCTCAAGCAGCTCCGCTCCATGGGGCCGCTCGGCCAGCTGCTCGACATGGTGCCCTTCTTCAAGGGGGCCAAGGGCCTGCCCAAGGAGATGAAGGGCGAGGAGCAGGAGCTGCATCGCTACGAGGCGATCATCGCGTCGATGACCCCGCTCGAGCGGCGGGAGCCGGCGGTGATCAACGGCAGTCGACGCGCGCGGATCGCGCGGGGCAGCGGCACGAGCGTGTCGGACGTGAACCGGCTGCTCAAACAGTACGCCCAGCTCAAGAAGATGATGAAGGGGCTCAAGCAGATGGAGGGGCGCATGGGCAAGGTCAAGGGCGCCCTGCCCTTCCTGCCGCGCTGAGCTCCGGACGAGCGAGACGCAGCACAACCACAGAGAGAGGTGACCAGTGGCGGTTCACATCAGGCTGAGACGGACGGGAACGACGCGGAAGCCGGCGTACCGCGTGGTGGTGGCGGACTCGCGCGCGGCGCGGGACGGCAAGTTCATCGAGGTGCTCGGGCACTACAACCCCCTCACGAATCCACCCACCGTCAAGATTCAGGTGGAGCGTGCGCAGGAGTGGATCAAGAAGGGCGCGCAGCCCAGCAACACGGTGAAGAACCTGCTCGCGCGCGCCGCGGGAGCCGCCGCCAAGGCGTAGGGCTCGATGGCGGACGCGCCGCTCGTCGCGGTGGGCGAGGTCCTACGGCCCTACGGCCTGCAGGGCGAGGTCAAGGTCCGCCCGCTCACCGATCGGCCCGACGAGCGCTTCCGGGGACTGCGCCGCTGTGTGCTCTGGGAGCCGGATCGGGACCGGCGCGAGGAGTGCCGCATCGCCTCCTCCCGCTTCGACGGCACCACCGCCTTCGTGCGGATGGAGGGGGTCGACTCCCCGGAAGCGGCGCGGCGCTTCCAGGGCCTGCTGCTCGCGGTGGCCCGCGACGACGTGCTGCCCCTCGAGGAGGGGCGGTTCTATCCCTGGCAGCTCGAGGGGGCCGCGGTGGAGACGCGGGACGGCCGGCCGGTGGGGCGCTTCGTCCGGGTGGAGAGCGGCGCGCAGGACCTGTGGGTGGTCGAGGACGACGCGCATCGCCAGCGCTTGATCCCGGCGGTGCCGTCGATCGTGGTGGAGGTCAGCGTGGCGGATCGGCGCATCGTCATCGACCCGCCGGAAGGGCTGCTCGACCTGTGAGGATCGACATCGTGACCCTCTTCCCCGCCATGCTGGAGGCGCCGCTCACCCAATCGATCCTGGGTCGGGCCCGCACCCGCGGCCTGGTCGACGTGCGGGTCCACGACCTGCGCGAGCACGCGGAGGGGCGGCATCGGGTGACCGACGAGCCGCCGTTCGGGGGCGGCGGCGGCATGATCCTCAAGCCGGAGCCGCTCGCCGCGGCGGTCGACGCGCTGCGCCCCGGCGACGATGTCGCGCGTGTGGTCCTCATGGGGCCGGCGGGCCGCCGCTTCACCCAGGAGGTGGCGCGCGAGCTCGCGGGCCTCCCACGGCTAATCTTATTGTGCGGCCGCTACGAGGGAGTGGACGAGCGGGTGAGCGAGACGGTGGCGGACGAGGAGCTGTCCGTCGGCGACTACGTGCTGAGCGGCGGCGAGCCGGCGGCCCTGGTGGTGACCGACGCGATCGTGCGCCTGCTCCCCGGCGTGCTCGGCGACGAGGAGGCGCCCGCGCGCGACTCGTTCGCGCGCGGCCTGCTCGAGCACCCGCAGTACACGCGGCCCGAGGTGTTCCGCGGCGCGGCGGTGCCGGAGGTGCTGCGGTCCGGCGATCACGGGCGGATCGCGCGCTGGCGCCAGCTCATGTCGCTCTGGCGCACGTGGCGGCGGCGCCCCGACTTGCTGGAGACCGCGGACCTCACCCCGGAGGAGCAAAAGTGGACGGACGGCTTCCGGCAGGGCCGGACCCCGGCCGATTTTCTGGACTAACTTCAGCGAGCGAGGAGCGTCAGATCATGGAAGCGATCCGAATCGTCGAGGCGGGGGATCTCAAGAAGGACCGGGGCGGCTTCAAGCCCGGAGACACCGTCAAGGTGATGGTCAAGGTCGTCGAGGGCGAGAAGGAGCGGCTGCAGGCCTTCGAGGGCGTGGTGATCCGCCGGCGCGGGGGCGGCACCGGGGCCTCGTTCACGGTGCGGCGCATCTCCTACGGCGTGGGGGTGGAGCGCACGTTCCCGGTGCACTCGCCGCGGATCGACAAGATCCAGGTGATGAAGCGGGCGACGGTGCGGCGGTCGAAGCTCTACTACCTCCGCGATCTGGTGGGCAAGGCGGCACGGCTCAAGGAGAAGCGGGTCACCGCGGTACCGGCCTCGGGCGAGCAGTCGAGCTAAGCCGCGGCCGTGGCGGGCGGCGCCCCCTATCGGTTCGAGCACGCCGCGTGGCGGCGGGGGGTGAGCCGTCTCGCCGGGGTCGACGAGGCGGGGCGCGGACCGCTCGCGGGACCGGTGGTGGCGGCAGCGGTGGTGCTGGCGCCGGGCGAGCGCATCCGCGGGGTCGACGACTCGAAGCGCCTCGACGCGGAGGAGCGGGCGCGGCTGTACGAGATCATTCGCGCGAGGGCACTGGGAGTGGGCGTCGCGGTGGTGGATCACCTCACGATCGATCGCATCAACATCCTGCAGGCCACCCGTCTGGCCATGGCCCAGGCTCTGGGCGCCCTGGCTCTCGAGCCGGAGCTGGTGCTGACCGACTTCGTGGAGGTGCCCGGCCTGCGCTGCCCGCAGCGGAACCTGGTCGAGGGCGACCGGCGCTCGGCTTCGGTGGCCGCCGCCTCGATCGTGGCCAAGGTGACGCGCGACCGGATCATGGAGGAGGCGGACCGGGAGTTCCCCGCCTACGGGTTCGTGCGCCACAAGGGCTACGCGACCCCCGAGCACCGGGAAGCCCTCGAGCGCCACGGCCCCTGCCCGCTGCACCGCCGCACCTTCGCCGGGATCTGGGCCCAGCTGACCCTGTTCTCGCGCGACGAGCTGCAATGGATCGACACTGATTCATGCTGAACAATCTCATGATGAGCATCTCGTGCTGATCAAGGAGTAGTGCACGTGCCCACCGACACTCGAAAGGTCACCGGAGAGAGAGGGGAAGAAGAGGCCGCCCGCTTCCTGGCCCGCAGCGGCTTCGCCATCCTGGAGCGCAACGTCCGCACCCGCGCGGGGGAGATCGACCTCGTGGCGAAGGAGGGCAAGACCCTCGTCTTCGTCGAGGTGAAGACGCGACGGGACATGGAGGGCGACCCGCCCCAGGCCGCGGTCAACACCCGCAAGCAGAACCGGCTCGGGAAGCTGGCCCACGGCTACCTCAAGCTCAAGCGGCTGCGGCAGGTCTCCTGCCGGTTCGACGTGGTCTCGGTGATCTTCAACGACGAAGGCGCGGTCAAGGCGATCCGTCACATCCCGAACGCGTTTTCCGTTTCCGCCTGGTAGTCGGGATGGACCGCGACGAGGCGTTCGCGCGGCCCGAGATCCAGCGGGCCACCCTCGACATCATCCGCCGCGCCTACGCCCGGGTGCTCTCGGCCAAGGAGCTCGGCGATATGCTAAGGTCGACGCCATGAGCCACGGACTGCGCTTCCACGGCTGCATGCCGGCGAACCTCCTGCCCTTCACCGCCGATCTCGCCATCGACGAGCCGGCCTACCGCAAGCACCTCCGCTGGCTCGTCGACGCCCCCGGCGTCACCGGCCTCGTGGCCAACGGCCACGCGGCCGAGGTGGCCTCGCTCACCCGCGAGGAGCGGCGGCGCACCCTGGACGTGGCCCTCGACGAGGTCGCGGGCAAGGTGCCGGTGGTGACCGGCGTGTACTCCGACGGCACGCTCGAGGCGGTGGAGCTGGCGCGCGACGCGCGGGCCGCGGGTGCGGCGGGCCTGCTGGTCTTCCCGCCCACGCTCTTCATGTGGGGCGCGCAGCTCAAGCCGGACATGGTGCTGCGGCACTTCCAGACGATCGCCGACGCGGTGGACCTGCCGCTGGTGGTCTTCGAGTACCCGGTCGCCTCCGGCATCGGCTACAGCCCGGAGACGCTGGCCGAGCTCTGCAAGATCCCCACCGTGGCCGCGATCAAGGACTGGTCCAACGAGATCGTGAGCTACGAGAAGAACCTGCGCGCGGTGCGCGCGAGCGGCCGACCGGTCGCGGTCATGTCCTCGTTCACGATGTCGCTGATGGCGAGCTTCATGCTCGGGGCCGACGGCTGCATCTCGGGGATGGGCAGCGTCACCGCTGATCTGCAAGCCGCGCTGTTCGCGGCGGTGCAGGCCGGCCGTCTCGACGAGGCGCGTCGCCTCAACGACCGCGTGGCGCCGCTGGTCAGCGTGTTCTACGCCCCGCCGTTCGTGGACATGCACAACCGGATGAAGGAAGCGCTCGCCATCCTGGGGCGGATCCCGTCCGCGCACGTGCGGCCGCCGCTCACCCCCGTCTCCGAGGACGAGCGGCACCGCATCCGGCTCGCCCTGCGCGCCGCCGGCCTCTCCTCCTGACCCTCCGCTCGGCGCCGTCCGCGGCTCGGACGGTGTAAGTGCACCCTTGCACGGTCGGGCGCTTTACGGTATAAAACCCGCCAATCTCTCCGTCCCAGCGAGGTGGAATGGCAGGTCCGGCCGGTCGTAGCCCCGACGAAGAAGCTCTGCTCCAGAAGGCGATGCGGGTCCTCCCGGGAGGTGTCCTGGGTGGATACTATGCGCCGCAGGAGCTCGCGTTCGTGGTCCGCGAAGCACATGGCCCGAGGCTCGTCGACTTCTCTGGTCGCGAGTACATCGACTACATCCTGGGCAGCGGCCCGCTGGTGCTGGGCCACGCCCACCCCGCGGTGGTGGCGGCGGTGGAGGCGCAGCTCCGCAAGGGCACGACCTACTTCCAGCTCAGCGAGCCGACGCTCGCGCTCGCGGAGGAGATCTGCCGCGCGGTGCCGTGCGCCGAGCAGGTGCGCTTCTGCGGCAGCGGCAGCGAGGCAACTTTCTTCGCGCTGCGGGTGGCGCGCGCCTATCGCCGGCGGGACAAGATCCTCAAGTTCGAGGGCGGCTTCCACGGGGTGCACGACTACTCCCTGATGAGCGTCGGGCCGCGCGAGCCGAAGGCGTTCCCGGCCCCGACCCCGGACTCGGCCGGCATCCCGCACGCGATCCAGGGCGAGGTGCTGATCGCTCCGTTCAACGACCTCGCCGAGGCCGAGGCGATGATCGAGGCCCACCACCACGACCTCGCCGCGGTGATCATGGAGCCGTTCCAGCGCCTGATCGTGCCGCAACCGGGCTTCCTGCAGGGCGTGCGGGCGGCCACCGCGCGGCACGACATCCCGCTGGTCTTCGACGAGATCGTCACCGGCTTCCGCTTCGCCTACGGCGGCGCCCAGCAGTACTACGGGGTGGTGCCGGACCTGGCCGCCTTCGGCAAGATCGTGGGCGGCGGCTTCCCGCTCGCCGCGGTCGCCGGGCGGCGGGACATCATGCGGCACTTCTCGCACGACCTCGACGGGACCGGGGAGTTCGTGCAGCAGGCGGGCACCCTCAACGGCAACCCCATCGCGGCGGCGGCGGGGCTCGCGACCCTCGCCGAGCTCCGCAAGCCGGGGACCTACGATCGCCTCTTCGCGACCGGCGCGCGCCTCAAGCAGGGGCTCGAGGCGGCGGCGCGGCGGGCGGGGCTGGCCGCCCAGGTCTCCGGGGAGTCGCCGGTCTTCGAGATCTACTTCACCGATCGGCCCATCACCGACTATCGCGCCACCCTCGCGGCCGACCGTGACCGGCACGCCGCGTTCACGCGGGAGATGCTCACCCGGGGCGTGGTCAAGGCCGCCCAGAAGTTCTACGTGTCGCTCGTCCACACCGACGCCGAGGTCGCCCGCACCCTGCAGGTCTTCGAGGAATCGCTCATCGCGGTGGCGGGAACTTCTCACTGATCGCATCGATTACGCAGGACAACAGGAGGTGTCACCGATGGCCAATCACGACGGCGGGCACGTAGAGGAGTTCTGGTACCGCGGCAAGATGACCCGGCGGCGGTGGCTCGGCCTGAGCGCGGCCGCGGCCGGCGCGCTCGGCTCCGGCATGCTGGTGCCGGCCCCGTGGCGCGACGCCTTCGGTCAGGCCAAGCCCT
>DASZJM010000228.1:0-2029 GCA_035948165.1 Candidatus Methylomirabilota bacterium | reverse complement strand
CCGTCCATGCCGATCTCGCGGGTGAGCGCGACCTTCTGCGCGTAGGCGTCGTATCCCTTCACGGTGCTGAAGTGCGGACCGAGCAGCTCGTAGTGGTAGAAGTTGCTCTCCACGAACTTCCCCATGTAGCGGCGCGCGAGCGCCTCCGCGCCCTCCAGGGTGGGCGTGCAGACGCAGAAGTCGGCGAGCAGGGGCGGGCGCGCCGCCTCCCCGTGCATCTGCGGCACCAGCTCGCGGTGCTTCTGGATGGCGGGCATGCGCATCGGCCACGGCCGGTCGGCGAACATCACCAGGCGCGCGTTGAGCTTGGCCGCCGACACCACCGAATCGTCGGAGGACGCGACCGCGTAGACGCGGCCGTCGAAGCTCCGCGTCGGGCGCGGCCGGATCTCGGCCCGCGGCTGCGGGTAGAACGGGCCGTCGCCCTCCATGAACCCGGTGCGCAGGCCCCGCAGGATCATCGCCGCCGCCTCGTCGAACCGCCCGCGCGACTCGTCCATCGTCCCGCGGAAGGTCTCGAACTCCCGCCGGGCGAGGCCGCGCCCCATGCCGAGGCGGAGGCGGCCGCGGCTCAGGTGGTCGAGGACGGACGCCTGCTCGGCCACGCGCAGCGGATCGTGCCAGGGCAGGATCACCGCGGCGGTGCCGAGGCCGACGTCCGGACACGCCGCCGCCAGGTAGGACATGAGCTGGAGGTTGTCCGGGCAGAACGAGTAGTCGTTCCCGTGGTGCTCGACGGACCACAGCACGTCGAAGCCGTGGTCGGCGGCCAGCCGCGCGAGCTGCAGCTCCTCGTTCCAGGCCTGCTCGTCGGAGACGTTGCTCCACCCGTAGGTGGCGAAGATCATCTGCAGGCCGACGTCCATCGCATCCTCTCCCCGGGAGACGGCAAGGGCACGGCTCGGTGGCTCCGGCCATGATTCCACGGCCCGCGCCCGGCCACAAGCGCGGCGTCCGCGGCGGCCGGGCCCGGCGCCGCCGTCGTTGACCTGTGCGGCGCCGCGACGGTACAGTGCGCCCGGGATGCGAGAGCCAGCGACCGGTCGTGTCGCGGTCATCGTGGTGCACGGCATCGCCGATCAGCGCGCGGGAGACACGGTGCGCGAGGTCGCGCGCCTGCTGTGCCACGGAGGAGCGGGAGAGCCCCGGTACGTGCACGGGGAGGTGCACGAGGTGCTCGTGCCCGTCGCGCGGCTCGAGCCCGGCGGGGCCGCGTCCTCCGTCGCGAGCCAGCCGGCTGTCGGCGCCGGTCGGCCGGGCGCGCCCAGCGGCTTCTATCAGGCGCAGCAGTCCGTCGCCGCTCCCGATCTCGGGCTCGCGCTCGACGATTACCTGCTCGGGCGCCTCGAGCTCTCCGACCGCGAGTCCCTGTACGAGTCCGCGCGCGTGTCGCTCCGACGTCGGGCGGACGGTCGCCCCGTCGATCTCTTCGAGCTCTACTGGGCCGACCTCTCGCGGCTGCGCGAGGGCGGATGGCGGGCGCTGACCGCGCTCTACCAGCTGTTCTTCCACCTGAGCACGCTCGCGGCCGACGTCGTGGACCAGGTCGCGCTCGCAACCGGCAGCGGCGCCGGTTCGGGCCTGAGACTCCTCCAGCGCCTGCACGCGTGGCTCGGGTGGCTGATGAGAGGCCCGGCCGCTCTCGCGCAGCTCTCGATGGGCCTGCTGGCGCTCTTCGCGGTGGCGGGCCTGGTGCCGCCCGAGCGGGACGGTCAGCTGCTCACCGCGGTGGGCGGAGCCGCCGTCCTCGTCCTGTGCGCGCTGGCCGCGCTCGCCTGGCTTCGCACCACCGCGCCGGCGGCGCGCTGGACGAAGGTGGTCCTGCTGCTGGCAGGCGCGGTCGGGTGCTCGGTCGCGGTCGGCGTGGCCGCGAGCGCCCGGACCGAGCTCCCGGTGCTGCACTTCGGCTCGACCGCGGTGGTCGTCGCGGCGCTGGGTGCCGGGCTCACCGAGCGGTATGCGAGGATCGCGCACGGGGTGCGCCCGCTCGGGCACCTCCTGGTCGCCGCGACGGTGGTCGGGGTGTGCG
>DASZJM010000227.1:0-1721 GCA_035948165.1 Candidatus Methylomirabilota bacterium | reverse complement strand
AGGTTCAGCACCGCGGCCACCAGCAGGGCCGGGCGGAGCAGCGGCAGGGTGACCGCGCGATAGGCGCGCCAGCCGGAGGCGCCGTCCACCCGCGCCGCCTCGTAGACCTCGGGCGGGATCGTGGTGAGCCCGGCGAGCAGGACGTAGGTGGTGAACGGCAGCGACACGAATACCCCGACCGCGATCATCGCCCCCATCACGGTGGCGTCGTCCCCGAGCCAGTCGAGCGGCGCTCGCAGCAGCCCCGTGCCCACGAGCGCGCGGTTGATCAGCCCGAAGTAGTAGTCGTAGAGCCAGCCGAAGAGCTTCGCGGTCATGATGAGCGAGGCGGCCCACGGCACGATGAGAGCCCAGCGCACGAGCCGGCGCCCCGGAAAGGCCGCGTCGAGAAGCTGGGCCAGCCCGAGCGAGATCACGATCGTGATCCCCACCACCAGCGCCACCCACGTCACCGTGTTGGCGATCACGGTGGGCAGCGCCTCCTGCTCGAGGAGGCGCGCGTAGTTGCGCAGCCCGACTCCGCCCAGGTAGAGCCCGGTGAGGGAATAGCGCCCGAGCGAGGCCCGCACGAGCTGGACCGCGGGATAGATCACCACCGCCGCGATCAGGAGGAGGCTCGGGCCGAGCCAGAGGAGCGCCCGCCCCACGCCCGCGCCCGCGGGGCGTCGGCCGCGCGCGGGCGGGAGACCCGTCAGCGACCGCTCTCCGCCGCGTTCTTCTGGAGCCGGTCGAGGACCTGCTTCGGATCGCCGCCCGGCTGCACGGCCAGGCCGATGGTCTGCTGCACGTCGAGCTTCACCTTGTCCCAGACCGGATCGGTGGTGGGCGCCAGGCGCGCGCTCGGCAGCGCGTCGAGGTACGGCTTGAGCTTCTCGCTGCCGCTCATGCGCGCGAGCCCGGACTTGGTCACCGGGAGGAAGCCCTCCGCGGTGATCCAGCGCGTGATCTGCTCCGGCTGGTAGTAGAGGTCGAGGAACTGCCGCACCGCCTCCTGGTTGCCCTTCTTCTTGAAGGCCATCAGGTAGTCCTCGACGCCGAGGGTCACCGGCGCGCCCACGTTGGTCGGCATCCGGGTCACCCCGTAGCGGACCTTCCCCTCCGCGTCGAGCTGGGCCGCGAGCGGGCTGAAGCCCATCACCATCCCCACCTTGCCGTCCTTGAAGAGCTGGAAGGCGCCGTCGGTCCGATTGGTCTTGCCCGGATTGACCTGGGTGACCCGGTGGACGTTGGCGAGCGCGCCCAGGAACGTAAGGGTCTGCACGTTCTTCTCGCTATTGATCGTCCACGCGTCGCCCGACTTCCAGTCGCCGCCGTTGTTCCACATCCAGATCGACCACTCGGCCTGCGCCTCCTCGGGCCCGAGCGGCAGCGCGTAGCCGATCACCCCGCCGCCGAGGGCCTGCACCTTCTTGGCCGCGGCCACCAGCTCGTCCCACGTGCGCGGCGGCGCGGTCACCTTCGCGCGCTCGAGCAGGTCGCGGTTGTAGAAGAACGCGCGCGCGCTGGCCAGGATGGGGAAGCCGTAGAGCGTGCTCCCGTAGGTGCCGCCGCGCGCGAAGGCCTCGAGAAAGTCCTCGCGTGTCTTGGGCGAGAGCGCCTCGTCGCCCGAGTAGAGCAGCCCGTCCTTGGCGTAGCTCGAGAACGAGTTGAGGTTGAGCACGTCGGGTGGCTGGTTGTTCTGGATCATGGTGCTGACCTGCTGATCGATGGAGTTCCAGTCG
>DASZJM010000226.1:0-14810 GCA_035948165.1 Candidatus Methylomirabilota bacterium | reverse complement strand
TCGGCCGCGCTGCCGTCGAATCCCCTCTCGGCCTGCGCCTCGGCCCGGCGGACCTGTCGGAGCAGTTCCGCAGACATGGCGAAACGGTAGCCTGGAGCGAAAAGAAAGTCAAACTTGGCGCGAACTTGTATCGCAGTGACTATCGCAGTTACAATGACGCCCTATGCGCCGGCACTGGCGGAGCGTGATCGATCGAGTGGCGCCCTACGACGCGGGTAAGTCGCTCGAGACGGTGGCGCGCGAGCTCGGGGTGGACGCGGTGCTGCGCCTGTCGGCCAACGAGAACCCCCTCGGCCCCTCGCCGCGGGTGATCGAGGCGATCCGGCGCGAGGCGCCCCGCGTCCACCTCTATCCCGACGGCGGCTGCACCGAAGTGCGGCAGGCGCTGGCGGGTCGGCTCGGCGTCGGCCCCGAGTCCATCGTGGTGGGCAACGGCGCCGACGAGCTCCTGGCCATGCTGGCGCGGGCCGCGCTCGACCCTGGCGACGAGGTACTGGTCCCCCAGCCCTCCTTCGAGCCCTACGGCATCGAGGCGACGCTCGCGGGCGCCACCGTGGTGGCGAGTCCGCTCCGCGGTTACGACCAGGACCTCGACGACATGCGGAGCCGGGTCACCCCGCTCACGAAGTGCGTGATCCTCTGCACCCCGCACAACCCGGCGGCCACCATCGTGCGCCGGCGCCCCCTCGAGCGCTTCCTGGACTCGCTGGGCGAGGATCCGCCGCTGGTAATCCTCGACGAGGCCTACCGGGACTTCTGCGACGACGACGACACCCCGGACGGCGTGGTGCTGCAGCGGCGCTACCCGACCCTGCTCTCGCTGCGCACCTTCTCCAAGATCGCGGGGCTGGCCGGGCTGCGGATCGGCTACGCGATCGCGCGACCGGAGCACATCGAGCGGCTGAACCGGGTGCGCGCGCCCTACAACGTGAACCGCCTGGCCCAGGTCGCGGCGGTGGCCGCCCTGGGTGACGCCGAGCACATGGAGCGGACGCGCGGCGTCGTGCTCGAGCAGCGGCCGCGGCTGCAGGCCGCGCTGGCCGAGCGCGGCGCGCCCTCGCCTCCCTCCCAGGCCAACTTCATCCTGGCCAGGTCCGGCGAGCGGACGGGCACCCTGCGCATCACGCTCTTCCAGGCCGGCATCCTGGTGCGGGACGGCGCGGGGGTGGGTTTCCCCGGGCACCTGCGCATCGCGGTCGGGACCGCGGAGCAGAACGCGCGGCTGCTCGAGGTCTGGGACAGGACTAGCGGGTCGGCCGGTCGGGCGTAGTGGTGGTGGAGGGTCGGGCGCGGCCGCGGAGCTGGCGCTCGAGCTGGGCGATGCGCTGCTTGGCCGCGGCTCCCTCGGTGCGCAGCTTCTCCGCCTCCACGTAGACCTTCTTCAGCTCGGCGGCGAGACGATCGGCCCGGTCCCGGCTCTCCACCCACTTCCCCCAGAGGGTCACGCTCAGCACCACCAGCAGCAGGCACGAGGCGATCAGCATCCACGGTCGCCGCGGGCGGATCCGCCGGGCGAGCCGGGCGGCCAGGGACGAGGGAACGGAGAGGGCGACGCCATCCGGCTTCATGCCGGGAAGCCTACCATCCGGATCGCCGTCGGGCCAAAGCTTTGCGCCCGCGCGATCTGGTACAGTGAGGCCGTGCAGACGGGACTGCTCCCGCGCTTCTTCGAGAGCGTGACCCGGCAGGCCTTCGGTGATCTGGCGATCGACGACGCGCCCGCCCTGCGCTACCTGAGCGACCTCCTCACCCGCTTCGTCCGCACCGAGGCGATCCGCTCGATCCGCGAGCTGCCCACCCGGCGCCTCGACTCGGTGACCGACTCGCTCCTCGCCATCCAGCACGTGTGGGCCACCGATGCTCCCGGCTTCAACCCGGGCACGGAGCGCGTGCTGCGTCGGCAGATCGGCGACTACGCGCTGTTCATGACCGGGATCTTCCGCGATCACGTGGACCGCCTCGCGGTCACCGGCTACTACGAGCACGAGGGCCGGCGCGCCTACCGCTTCGTGGCCGAGCTGGCCCGCGCGGGCATGGAAGGCGACGCGTCACTCTACCGCCGCCTCGCGGACCGCTTCGAGATGTACGCGGGCGCCCTCACCTACGCCCGCAAGGTCTACTTCCGCGCGGACGCGGTGCCCGTCGCGTGGCCGGCCGATCCGCTCTTCCGCGCCCTGCTCGCCGAATGAGCGCGACCGCGCTCTCCGACGCGGCGGCGGCCTGCCTGGCCGCGCTCGAGGCCGCGCTCCGCGACGCGAGCCCGCCCGCGCTGCCGGCCGGCCGGGACGCCGATCTCGACGAGGCCCTTCGCGTGCTGGCCCGGCGGCACGGGGCCGCCGCGGTGCCGCTCCTCGAGCGGTTGGCCACCACCGCACCCGGCAAGGAGCAGCGGCGGGCGGCTCGCCGGGCGCTCTACCGGCTCGAGCAGGCGGGCCAGCGTCCGGCTCGCGCGCCCGGCGCGACGGCGGTGCGCCCGGTGGTGGCGCGCGAGGCCGAGCACCCGGTGCGGGCGTGGCTCTCCGGCATCGACGGCAGCGGCTCGCGCGCGGCGTGGATCCTCTTCGAGGGCGGCCTCGGCGGCGGCCTCCGCCTCTGCTCGCTGATCCTGAACGACGAGGCCGGCATCATGGACGCGGCGGGCGGTCCCATCGCGCGCAAGCGGCTCGAGGCGGAGCTGCGCACCCTGCGCGAGAGCCAGAAGCTGCCGTGGGTGGAGGTCGACGGCGCGCGGGCCTGCGCGCTGGTGGCCCAGGCACTCGCGCTGCACGAGCAGCTGGGCACGGTGCCGCCGCCCGAGTTCGCGCGGTGGCGGAAGAGCTTTGTGGGCAGTTCGAGCGTTTCAAGCCTTTCAAGCTCTTCAGCTGCGGGGGCCCAGAAATGGCCCCCGCACTCCCCCAGTGGCGGGCAACCGTCTGGCGGGCAACCGTCTAGCCAAGACCTGGTGGAGGGGTCGGCGGGGTTGCTGGAGCTGGCGGAGCTGGGGGGGTGGTTCCTGGATCCGGCGCGGGTGGCGACCGAGGCGCTCGCGCTGCTGCAGGCGCGGGAGAGTCGGCTGGTGGTGTCGGAGCAGATCAAGGCGGAGCGCGAGGCGGCCATCCTCGACGGCGTGATCGAGGCGAACTTCCCGGCCGGGGCCCGCCAGCGCTGGGCCGGCCGCCTGCGCGAGATGGCCGACATCTTCGGCATGACCGGCCGCGCCGACGCGGCGGCCACCGCCCGAGCGGTAGCGGACGCGCTCGCCGACGCCGGCCGCCCGGCCACCGCCATCCCCTTCGTGCGCGCGCTCGCCGCGCGCGGTCTCGAGATGGCCGCCGAGGTCGCCCTCGGCCGCGCGCGCCTCGATGACGTGAGCCGTGCGCCCGCGCGGCGCGCCCGCTCGTGATCCCCGGGCTGCGAGTCGGCCACGTCACCGACGGCGTCGGGCTCACCGGCTGCACCGTGATCCTGAGCGACGCGCCCGCGGTCGGCGGCGTGGAGATCCGCGGCTGGGCCGCCGGGGTGCACGGGCTCGAGTTCCTCGACCCGCGCCACCTGGTGCCGACCGTCGACGGGGTCGTGCTCGCCGGCGGCAGTGCCTTCGGCCTCGAGGCCATCTGGGGCGTGATGCAGTACCTCGAGGAGCGCGGGGTGGGCTTCGTCACCAGCCAGACGGTGGTGCCGCACGTGGCGGGCGCCATCCTCTACGACCTGGGCGTGGGCGATCCGCGCGCGCGGCCCGACCGCGCGATGGGCTACCGCGCCGCCGCCGCCGCGCGGCCGGGGCCGGTGGAGGAGGGCAACGTGGGGGCGGGCACCGGCGCCACCGTCGGCAAGCTCGGCGGCGTCGCGCGCGCGACCAAGGGCGGGCTCGGCTGCGCGGTGGGAGAGCTCGACGGCGTGCACCTGGGGGCGATCATGGCGGTGAACGCGGTCGGCGACGTGCGCGATCCCGAGACCGGGCGGCTCATCGCGGGCGCGCGCGACGCGGCCGACGGCCGGCGGCTCATCGACACCGCGGCGGCCCTCGCCGCGGGGGTGCCCGCCCCCGCGTTCCGCCCGGTGAACACCACCATCGGCCTCGTGGCCACCACCGCCGCCCTCGACCGCGTCGAGGCGGGTCGGGTCGCGCGCCTGGCCATGGAGGGCTTCACCCGCGCGCTCTCGCCGCCCCACCTCGCCACCGACGGCGACACCCTGTTCTGTCTCTCGGTGGGCGCCGCGTCGGCCCCGGTGGAGACGCTCGGCCGGGCGCTCGCGGACCTGGTGGCCCGCGCGATCGTACGGGGGGTGCGCGCGGCGACCGCGGCGGCGGGGTTGCCCGCCGCGCGGGATCTCTAGCCGCTACGCCCCGAAGGTGCCCGCCTATGCTCCGAACGTGCCCGCCTATGCTCCGAAGGTGCCCGCCTACGCCCCGAAGGTGAAGGTCGAGCCGACCGAGCTCGGCACCATCTCCTGCGGCAGGCGGTGCATCATGCTCGCCATCGCCTCGAGCCCGGTGCAGTGCTGCGGCACGATCCAGTCCACCTCGAGGTCGCGGAAGGCGTCGACCACGCGGGTCACCCGCTCCTCCTTGAGCCCACTCAGGTGGAAGCCGCCGATGACCGCGTGGACCTTCGGCACCCCGGTGATGCGCGCGGCGTGGCGGCAGATGCCGACGATGCCGCGATGCGAGCAGGAGGTCACGATCACGAGGCCGCGGCCCTTCAGGTTGACCATCAGGGTCTGCTCGCCCAGGAACGAGTCGGGCACGACGGCGCCCGCGCGCTCCACCTTCAGGTTGTCGGGAATCGGCTCGAACGGCTCCTGCTCGTGCATCTCGCCGCTCAGCAGGACCCCGTCCGCGATCATGAGGGGCGCGCGGACCGACTCGATCCGCACGTCGTAGCGCTCGATCTCGTCGCGGTGGAGCCGCCCCATGCTGACGCGGTCGGCGCCGCGCTGGGTGAAGCGCGGGAGGTAGTGGTCCTCGCCCCCGTAGAACGTGAGGTCCTTCCGCATCGCCCGGCGATAGGTGCGGAGCAGCCCGGAGAGCCCGCCCCAGTGGTCCCAGTGGCCGTGGCTCAGCGCGAGCAGGTCGATGTTCGACGGGTCGAGCCCGAGGGCCCGGAAGTTGTGGACGAAGGCCTCCTCCGACGACCCGAAGTCGAAGACGATGCGCACCGTCTCGCTCCCCCGCACCACCTCGACGTAGTGGGCGAGGCCGTGCTCGGCGCGAAGGTCCGGGATCTGACGGGCCGCGAACGTCCCGAAGCGACGGGCCACCTTCTCGTCCGGCCGGAGGAGGTCGACGTAGTTGTCCACCACGGTGGTCACCGAGATGCGATCGACCCGGGTGAGGGAGAGCATCAGTCCACCCGCGTCTCGTCCCGGTACATCACCTTGTGGCGGGTGGTCTTCACCCACTCCTCGATCTGCTCGTCGGTCATCACGTCGGCGGGGTCCATGCGGTCCCAGCTCACGATCTGGTCGAGGCGCTTCTTCCAGCGCTTGTAGGACGGCTTGAGCGGCGGGCCGAAGCACATCACGTCGATGACAGAGAGGAACTCGGGCACGCCCACCAGCGGCCGGATGGTCCGCTGGAGGTCGTCCTGGCCGATCGCGGTGATCCACCACACCGCGTAGCCGAGCGCGGCGGCGGCCAGGTGGGCGGACATGGTGGAGGCGGCCACCGACTGGAGCAGGATGCGCTCCGCGTTCTGCCGGTAGCGGCGATCGGTCTCGGAGTCGTCGTTCAGCACCGGGAAGGCGCGCACGAAGCGGAAGTCGGCGACCACCACCACGAGGCCGGGCGCGGTCTTCACCCCGTTGTAGTTCGGGGTGGGAAACCCCATGCGGAGGCGGGCGCGGCGCTGCTGCTCGTCGACGAAGGACTGGCCGATGGCCTGCTTGACGTCGGGATCGGTGACGACCACGTAGTGCCACGGCTGGGCGTTGGCCCCGGAGGGCGCGTGCCGGGCCGCCTCCAGGATCATCTCGACGTGGGCGCGCGGGATCTCGGCGGGCGCGAAGGCCCGGTTGGTCATCCGCCCCCGGACCACGTCCATGAGCGCCTCGTAGCGTGATTCCATTCGACTCTCCCGCCGGACGAGGCTAGGCGCCGACTTCCTCGTGCCAGAGCCCGAGCGCGCGCAGCGCCGGCTCGTCGTTGAGGTGGAAGAGGCACGCGGGCGCGGCCGACGAGCGATTGCGGTGCTCCACCCAGTGCCACGGCGGCACCGCGAGGACGTCGCCCTCCTCCCACGCGATCACCCGGTCGCCGATCCGGCTCTCGCCCTGCCCCTCGACCACGTAGACGACCTCGCTCCCGGTGCGGCGCTCCGCGCGGCCGTCCTCGCCCGGGCGCAGCCACCGCGCCTCCGAGCCCATCGTGCGGAGCGGGTACTCGCCGGTGCGCGGGTTCACGTGGCGCAGCACCACCGGGGCGCGCCGCGGGGCGGTGGCCGCGAGGGCGGCGAGGGCGGCGCGCACCTGGCGCCACGGCCAGCGCACCTGCGGGTAGCCGGTCTCCTCGTAGCGGGACTGGCGCGGCACCAGGCCCGCGGCGGTGAACTCGTCCTGCGAGGAGTCGACGTCGCTCGCCGGCGTCGACGCCGGCTTCATCGCGGAGGCCCAGTTCGCCTCCACGCTGCGCACCAGCGGGATGTCGAGGCCGTCGAGCCAGATGACCGGGTCGCGCCCCTCGTGCCCGTGGTCGTGCCAGCGCATCGGCGGGGTGATGATCAGGTCCCCGCGCTCCATCACGCACTTCACCCCGTCCACCGTGGTGTAGGCGCCCTCGCCCTCCGCGATCAGGCGCAGCGCGGCCGCGGTGTGGTGGTGGCTCGGGGCCATCTCGCCGGGGAGGATGATCTGGAAGCCGGCGTAGAGCGTGGCGGTGGCGGAGGCGTTGCCGGGCAGGCCGGGGTTGCACAGCATCAGCACCCGGCGCTCGGCCTGCTCGATCGGCACGAGCCGCGCCGCTTCGAGCAGCGGCTCGCGCAGCTCGTGCCACTTCCAGTGGTGCGGCAGCACCCGGGTGGTCCGCTCGGGTGGCAGCAGCGAGTGGAGCACCGTCCAGAGCGGGGCCACCGCGAGCGCGTCGAGGCGCGCCGAGTAGGCGGCGGGGAGCTGGCCGTCGCGGGTGGCGAGGTTCGGGGTCACGGGCGCGGCCTCAGCTCGTCGCGCGCGTCGGCCAGGCGCTCCGCCGCCTCCCGCACCTCGGCGAGCCGATCCGGACGGTGGACGAAGCGCGGGTCCGTGGTGTAGCCGTCCCAGCTCGACATGTAGCCGGGCTCGGAGAGGCCGAGAGCGTGGTCGGAGATCTGCGCCGGGTTCGCGAAATCGGCCATGATCCCGACCTCGTGGTGCATCGGGGGCCGGTGCCCGTCCATGAACGCCTTGAGCGCGGACGGCTGCGGGCCGTGCGGCAGCCCGACCGGGTGCACCGTCACCATGCCCTCGCGGATCACCCCGCCCCGGCTGAAGAAGTCGCCCCCGTGGTAGCCGATCGTCTCGCAGTAGTCGAGGTTCCGGTGGAAGAAGGGCAGCCACATGCCTTCCTTCTCGACCGCCCGCACCGTGAACACGCAGAGGTAGCAGCCGGGCAGCTTGAAAACGGTGTGGCCGGAGGGCGGCACGTGCGAGCGGTCCGCGGTGATCGGGCGCACGTCCTCGACCGCGAAGCGGTACGGCAGGTACTCGCCGCGCCAGCCCACCACGTCGAAGGGATGGGTGGGGTGCACGCGCCGCGTGTAGACCGAGCCCACCTTCGACACGATCTCGAATCGCCCCGCCTCGTTGCGGGGGTCGAGCGTGCGGGGGAAGCGGTAGTCGCTCCGGCTGTGGGTGATGAACTGCCCGGTGGTGGCCGCCTCCGCCTTCTCCGGATCGCCCGCGAAGCTCTCGTACACCCAGTAGTACTGCGGGCCCGGCGCGGCCTCGAAGCGGTGCGGGATGCCCTTGGGCACCACCAGGAAGTCGCCGCGGCCGTAGGCGATGGGGCCGAAGAGTGTCTCGAGCACACCGCCGCCCTCGTGCACGAAGAACACCAGCGTCGCCCCGTGGTGCTCGAAGAAGTAGTCCATCGGCGCGGCGGGGGCGGTCACGCTCATGGTCACGGTGGCGTTGGACACCAGGCGCGCCATGCCGCGATAGACGTCGCGCGGCTCCGCCGGCCGCGACACCGCGAGGGCGTGGTGGACCCCGCCCAGCGGGCGCAGCGGCGACTCCCAGAGCGGCGCGAACCCGTCCAGGACGCGGGTCTCGCCGGGGAGCCAGTTGTTGGGCGGGTACAGGTGGTAGGTGTGGCTGACCTTGCCCGCGAAGCCGCCGCGGCCGTGCTCCTGCTCGCTCACGTGACGGAGCAGCGGGCCCGCGTGGGGGGCGCGCGGCACGATACCGACCTCCGGGATACCGCTCCAGTACTCGAACTTGTCCATGACGGGCCGGCCCGTCCGCATTCTATCGTGGGACGGGAGCGTCGAGAAGGGCCCGGCTCCCCGGCGCGCCTAGCAGTGCCGGCAGGGCGGGAACTCCCGCGAGTACACCGGCTGCTCCAGGAACTTCTGGGGGTCGTAGGTCCAGAACTGGCTGACCGCCGGGTAGGTGTAGATCACCGTGTTCTGGAGCGCGCCGCCCACCTTCTCGACCTTGCGGATGTAGATGTTCTGGGTCGGATTCCCGTACTCGTCGATCTTGATCGGCCCGCGCGGGGCATCCTTGATCTCCACCCGACGCAGGGCGGCCATGAGGGCGGCCCGGTCCTCCACGCGGCCGCCCACCGCCTTCACCGCCTCCTCGATGACCCGCGCCCCGGTGTAGCAGTTCTCCGAGTAGAAGGACGGGGGGCGGGAGTAGGCCTTCTCGAAGGCGGCGCGGAAGGCGCGGTTGGCCGGGGTGTCGAGCGCGGCCGAGTAGTGGTGCGCGCTGATGACGCCGATCGCTTCGTCGCCGAGCTGCGACAGCACGTGCTCGTCGTTGTAGGTGCCGCCCGCGATGAGGGGGATGCGTCCCTTGAGGCCGCTGTCCGCGTACTGCTTGGAGAACAGCATGCTCCAGCGCCCGAGGGCCACCACGAAGACCGCGTCGGCGTCGCGCTTCACCTGGGCCAGGTAGGGCGCGTAGTCCTGCACGTTGAGCGGCACCCAGATCTTCTGGATCACCTGCCCGCCGTTGTCCTCGAAAGATTGATGGAAGCCCCCCACCGTCTCCCAGCCGAACGCGTAGTCGAGGCCGATGGTGACCACCTTCTTGTACTTGAGGGTCTTCGCCGCGTACTCCCCGAACGGGTGCATGTTGCCGCCCGCGGAGAAGCCGGTGCGGATGAGCCACTTCGGCCGCTTCCGCTGGGTCAGGTCCTCCGCCGAGTTGATCGGGTAGATGGTGGGGATGCCGGCCGCCTCGATCGGCGGCACCAGGGCGTAGGCCACGTTGGAGAGGATCACCCCCGCGAGCAGGTTCACCCGGTCGCGATCGATGAGCTTGCGCAGCTTGGCCACCGCGGTGGCGGGCTGGCCCTCGGTGTCCTCCAGGATGACCTCGAGCTTGCGGCCGGCGATCTGCATGCCGTGCTCGTTCCAGTAGAGCTCGCACCCGCTGTACATGTCCTTGCCGGCCTGCGCGATCGCGCCGGAGAGCGGCGAGAGGAACCCGATCTTGATCGGGGCCTGGGCCGCCGCGGGAGCGGGCCCCGCGGCCACGAGGAGCGTGAGGGCGCCCATCAGGATCACGAGCATGCGCATCGGTGAAGCTCCTTTCCGGGCGGGGCCCGGGACAGTCTACCCCCAAGCCCCCAACTGGGATATATGAGCGGGATGCGCGTCGCGCTCCTGCTGACCGCGGTGGTGGGCCTGGGCGCGCTCTCCATCGACATGTTCCTGCCGTCGCTGCCCGCGATCGCGACCGCCTTCGCGGCCCCGCCCGCCACCGTCCAGCTCACCGTGACCCTCTTCCTCATGGCCTTCGCGCTGGCCCAGCTCATCTACGGCCCGCTCTCCGACCGCTTCGGCCGCCGCGGTGTGCTGCTGGGCGGCCTCGGTCTCTACGCGGTCGCCGGGCTCGCCTGCGCGCTCGCGCCCGGGGTGGGCGTGCTGATCGGGGCGCGGGTGCTCCAGGCCCTGGGCGGCGGCGCGGGCCCGGTGGTGGCGCGCGCGGTGGTGCGCGACCTCTACGACCGCGAGCGCGCCGCGCGGGTCTTCTCCTACATGAGCATGGCGCAGTCGCTCAACCCGATGCTCGCGCCCATCGCGGGCGGCTACCTGCACGAGGCCTTCGGCTGGCGCGCGATCTTCTGGCTGCTCACCGCCCTCGGCGCCCTGTTCGTCGTCCTCATGGCGGTGGGCGTGCCCGAGACCAACGTGCGACGCGATCCGACCGCGCTCCAACCCGGACAGATGGGGCGAAACCTCGCGACCCTGCTCGGCGACCGGAGCTATCTCGGCTACGTGCTGGTCAACGCCCTGATGTTCGGCGGCCAGTTCGCGTTCATCTCCGGCTCGTCCTTCGTGCTGATCGGGGTGCTCGGGGTCTCGCCGAGCGGCTTCGGGCTCTGCTTCGGCACGGTGGCCCTCGGGATCATGACCGGCACCTTCCTCTCGGGGCGCTTCGGGGGACGGATCGGGCTCGACCGCACCATCCTCGCCGGGACGACGCTCGGCGCGGTCGCGGGGGTGCTCCTGGCCGCGCTCGCCTGGAGCGGCGTCCTCACGGTGGCCGCGGTGGTGGCGCCCATGTACGTGTTCGCGCTGGGCCTCGGGCTCACCCTGCCGAACGGCATGGCGGGGGCGGTCGGGCCCTTCCCGCGCATGGCCGGGCTGGCCGCCGCGGTGGCGGGGTTCCTCCAGCTGACCGGCTCGGGCCTCTACAGCATGGCGGTCGGCCGCTTCTTCGACGGCACCGCGCGGCCGATGGCCACCGCCATCGCCCTGGCCGGCGTCGCGGCGCTCGCGTGCTTCGGCGGGCTCCGGTCGAGGCGGCCCCCGGACGTGCTAGCATGAGCCGGATGGCCGCACGCCGCGCCAAGATCATCCGCTTCCCGACCCGTCCCGCCGCCCCCACCGGCGCGCCCGCCGCCGGCGTACCCGCGGAGAGCCTCGTCGAGGCACGCCGGTGTCGCGACCAAGCGGAGGCGCTCGTGGTGCGCGGGCTCCTCGAGAGCGAGGGCATCCACGTGGTCCTGCAGAGCCGGCTCGCCCAGTCGGTGTACCCGTTCAGCGTCGGCGACCAGGCCGAGGTCCTGCTGCTGGTGGCCGCCGCCGACCTGCCGCGGGCGCGGGTGGTGCTGGCCCGCCGGGCGTAGCAGCGGCGCCGTCCCGCTACCGGTAGAACTTCCCCGGGTCGGGGTCCTGCTTGCTGTTGAAGGCGCGCCCCATCTCCTTCGCCTCGTCGGTGTGATAGTAGCCCGCCACCAGGTGATCGACCGCCATGCGGGAGAGGCCGGTGACCCCGTTGTGGCGCGCGTGGAAGGCGGCCTTGAGCGCGGCCAGGGCCTGCGGCCCGCGCTTCTTCAGCTCCTCGCAGAGCGCCTCGGTGCGGGCGCGCAGCTCCGCGTGCGGCACCACCTCGTTGGCGAGGCCCATCGCCTGCGCCTCGCGGGCGGAGTACTTGCGGTTGAGGTACCAGATCTCCTTCGCCCGCTTGCGGCCCACCGAATCTTCCAGGTACCACGTCCCGAACCCGGCGTCGTAGGAGCCCATCGCGGGGCCCACCTGTCGAAACGTGGCCTGCTCGCTCGCCACCGTGAGGTCGCACATGTTGGCGAGCACGTTGCCGCCGCCCACCGCGAAGCCGTTGACCATCGCGATAACCGGCACCGGCATCATGTCGATCAGGGTGTAGAGGTCCACCACCGGCGGCACGTTGTGGTAGTGGAGCTGCCCGTCGTTCGGCTCCTTCTCGCCCCCGATGCAGAAGAAGCGGTCGCCGCTCCCGGTGATCACCACCACCCGCACCCCCGCGTCGACGCGCGCCTCGTTGAGGGCCTGGGTCATCTCCAGCACGGTCTGGCGCCGGAAGGTGTTGCCCTTGTCGGGTCGGTTGATGGTGAGCCAGGCGATCTGGCTCCGGATCTCGAAGAGGATGTCGGTGTAGGCCATGGGGCGACTCCTTCGGGGGCGGGTTAGCGGTCGCGGAGACGGAACAGCCGGCGCGCGTTGGCGGTGACGATCGGGCCGAGGGTCTCGAGGCTCACCCCGCGCAGCGCGGCCACGTGGGCGGCGGTGATCGCGACCCACGCGGGCTCGTTGCGCTGCCCCCGGTGCGGATGCGGGGGCAGGAAGGGGCAGTCGGTCTCCAGCACCAGGCGGTCGGCGGGCACGAAGCGGGCGACCTCGGGCAGGGCGCGCGCGTTCTTGTAGGTGACCGGGCCGGCAAGCGAGACGTAGAGGCCCAGGTCGAGGCAGCGCCGGGCCACCGGCACGTCGGCCGAGAAGCAGTGCATGACCCCGCCCACCTCCGCGACCCGCTCCTCGGCGAGAATCGCGAGGGCCTCCGCGTGCGCGTCCCGGCAGTGGATCACCACCGGCTTGTCGAGCCGGCGGGCCATCGCGAGCTGGCGGCGGAAGACCTCGGTCTGCACCTCGGGGGGCGAGAGGTTGCGGAAGAAGTCGAGCCCCATCTCGCCGAGGGCCACCACCTTCGGGGACTCGCGCGCGAGCCGCTCCATCGCCTCGAAGTCGGCCGGGGTGGCCTCCGCCGCGTCGTGGGGGTGGATACCCACGGTGGCGTGCACGGAGTCGAGGCGCTCGGCGAGGGCCACCGCGGCCGGGTTGGTGTCTCGATCGGTCCCGATCGTCACCATGCCGGCGACCCCGGCCGCGTGGGCCCGCTCGAGCACGCCGTCCAGGTCCGCGAGCAGCTCGGGAAAGTGCAGGTGCGCGTGGGTGTCGAAGAGCGGCGGGGCGGTCACGGTCATCGCGCGTCGGCTCTCTCGGGCTCCGCTCTCAGCTTCATGATCCGGGGGCCGTCCATCTCCACGATCGTCCAGCGGTAGCCGCCCGCGTCCACCATGGTGCCGGGCCGCGGGACCGCGCCCAGGCGGTGCAGCAGGAAGCCCGCGACCGTCTGGTAGTCGGGCGACTCCTCGAGCGGCAGCCCGACCTGCTCGCGCAGGTCGCGGATGGTCGCGGTCCCGTCGATCATATAGGACCCGCCGGGCAGGCGGGACACCGACTGCAGGATCGAGCTCTCGCGCTCGTCCCGGATCTCTCCCACGATCTCCTCGAGCAAATCCTCGGTGGTGACGAGGCCGGCGATCTGCCCGTACTCGTCCACCACCAGGGCCAGGTGCAGGCGGCTCGACTGGAACTGCCGCAGCACCGCGCTCACCGGCGCGCTCTCCGGCACGAAGAGCGGCGGGTGCATGAGGCGCTCGAGGTTCACCGGCTGGGCGAGGGCGGCGCAGCGGAAGAGGTCCTTGATCACCACCACCCCGAGCGCGTCCTCGATGGAGCCGCGGAACACGGGCAGACGCGTGTGCCCGAGCCGGGCCGCGCGCATCAGCACCTCGGCGGGCGGCGTGTCCATGTCGAGGCCCACGATGTTCGGGCGCGGCACCATCACCAGGCGCACCGGCGTATCCGCGAACTCGAACACCCGGTTGACCAGGTCGCGCTCGGCCGCCTCGAAGACGCCCTGCGCGGTGCCCTCGCGGACGAGGTACTTCACCTCCTCCTCCGACACCAGCGAGGCCACCGGCGTGCCCGACTGGCCCAGGGCGGTGAGGAGCACGCGGGTGGCCCAGGTGAGGGCCCGGCCCGGCCCCTCGAGCAGGCGCATGAGCCCGGCCACCGGCCGGGCCACCAGCGCGGCGAGCCGCTCCGGGTTGCGCAAGGCGAGCGCCTTGGGGGTGAGCTCGCCGATCAGCAGCGAGGCAAACGCGATCACGAGCACCACGATCCCGAGCGCGATCGTCCGCCCCCACGCCCCCGGCAGCCCGACCGCCTGCAGCCGCGGGGTGAGGGCCTCGGCGGCGGCCGCGCCCCCCACCGCGGAGGCGAGCGTGCCGACCAGGGTGATCGCCATCTGGATCGTGGCGAGGAACGCGTCGGGATCCTTCTTGAGCGCCGCCGCGGCCTCCGCGCCCCGCACCCCGTGGGCGCGCAGCTGGCTCAGCCGGGACGGGCGCGCCGAGACCAGCGCGATCTCGGCGCCGGCGAAGAAGGCGTTGGCGAGGATCGACACGCCGATGAGGAGGATTTCCACCCAGATGCTGTCCATCGCCCACTCCTCAGGGAATCACGGTGAACCGCAGTCGGCCGATGAGCTGGCCCGAGGCGGTGATGACGTCGACGCGATAGTGGCCCGCGATCGGGGGCTTGAGCTCGGTGTAGCGCGAGTACGTGCGGAAGCCCTGCATGCGGCCGCCCTGCACCGGCGTGGGCAGCGCCACGTAGGCGATCCGCTCCCCGTCGCGCCACCACACGTGCCCGATCGCCTGGCGGACCCCCGCGGGCGCGTACACCGCGGTGTAGGCGGCCAGCTCCCCCCAGTCGAGCACGGTCACGGCGGCGAGCACGCCGTCCTCGGCCGCGTCCAGCGGCTGCATCTCGGCGACCGTGCGGGCCACCACCGCGTGGGCGAGGAAGAGCGGCGCGGGGGGCACCAGCACGCGCCCGGCCCACACCAGGGCCAGCGCGAGCACCGCGGAGGCGAGGGCCCACGCGTGCGCGCGGAGCCAGCCCGCGGCGCCCCCGCGCCGGAAGGCGGGGGCGAGCGCGAGCGCGGCGAAGATCGCGCTGCCCTCGAGGGCCATGATCGGCCGCACCCCGACCAGCGGCAGGGCCACGTTGAGCGCGGCGAAGATCGAGAAGCCCAGCAGGGCGTGGTTCAGCCACGGGCGCGGGTGCACGAGCCGC
>DASZJM010000225.1:0-2051 GCA_035948165.1 Candidatus Methylomirabilota bacterium | reverse complement strand
GCTCGGTCGCCGATCGCCAGGGCTCCGATGATCTTCCCATTGACTCGAAGCGGAACGGCCAGCCACGCGACGACCGCCGAGTCGACCAGCAAGCGGCGCACCCCGTCCGTCAACTGAATGAGAGCATCCTCCAGCATGTTGGGAGTTTGCAGGGGGGTCCCCATACTGACCGCCGCGCCGGTGATGCCCATTCCGGGGGGCATGACGTCTGCGTGGAGCTCACGGGTGGCCGTCGCATGGTGGCGGACGACGGTCCGAAGCGAACCGTCCGGACTCAGTAAGCGCAGGTTGGCCGACACCGCGTCGAATACGGGGGAGACGTTCTCGACGATCTGGCGGCCCACCGCGGCGACGTCCGGGATGTCGGTGAACGCTTGGCTCACCCGCGCGAGGGCAGCGGCGGCCTGCTGACCGTGCGTCAGCTCTCGACTCGCAGTTTCCACGGCCGCTCCCAGCGCCTGCAACTCCGTGACCGACGACCGAGGCAGCCTGATCACCTCCCCTTTGACCAGCCGGGGAGCGGCGTGGACCAGCTCGAGCATCGGCCGTTCGAGCCGGCGGCCGACGACGAGCGCCAGCGTGGTCCCAATCAGCACCATGAACGCGGCCACCCCGGTGAGGAACCAGAGAGACGCGCGGAGGGGGCCATCGACGACGGCCTCGGGGACCCCGAGGGCAATCGTCCACCCCGACAGGGGGGAGCGACTGATCGCGGCATACGCAGTCCCTCCTTCCTTCGTCTGAGCGCGAAAGGAGCCCTTGTCCATCTGACTGGCGTGGGCGACAAAGTCGGAAGTGGCCGGTTGGCCCACGAACTGCTCCGCCGCACGCGAGCGGGCGACGATCACATAGTTCCGATCGGTCAAGGCGACTAGCGACCCGCTTGGCAGGGAGGCCTGCGCCAGCAACTCGGTCAGGGAAGTTGGATCGATGCTCGCCGCGAGCACGTAGCGCAGGATGCCGCCGGCCTGAACCGGCACCGCCACCCGAACGAGCCATCTCCCCGATTGGCGCCCCTTGTAGAGATTTGAGATCGCCGCCGTGCGAGCACCGACGACCCGCTCGATCAATTCGACGTCTCGGGTCGTTTGCAAGGGCGAGCCGAACGGAACGAGGGGGCTGACGAGCTGCCGGCCGGTCAGATCGTACAGCACGAGGTTCGTCCATCGGCCCTGACCTGGCAGGACGGTACGAGCCACGCGGTCGAACTCCCGCAGATTACCGACTCGGAGGGCTTCGGAGGCCGCGAGCACCTGAAGGGCCCGGATCGAGGCATCCAATTCCCGATCCACTCCGGACGTGAGCGATCGGGCCGTGTCCTCGAGCCCGACCTCAGTGGCCCGGCGCATCTGGAAGTGGTAGAGGACGATGAGCACTACCGTCAAGAGGAGGACCGGCAGGAGAGTCCCGAACACGATCAGGATGAGGTGGGCCCTGAGTTTCAAAGGCAGTTCCCCTCGCTGGACACCACGCTAGGGCGTGAACTCCCTCGGCGGAGCTGAAGCGGCGAAGGACTCGACCACCGTCGCAGTCCGGGTTCCCCGGTAAGGACAGTATCACTGCCGTTGGGCGGTTGTCTCCGCTTTCGCCGGTTCGTAGGCGATGACCCCTCTTCGGGGGTCATCGGGTAGACGAACGGCGTACCCGTATCCGGTTGAGCGGCGCGCTGGATCGACATGTATCCTCCCGGACATGGATTCCGTCGTCGCCTCCGCCGCACGCGCGCTCGCGGTCGGCGATCCCCTCGGCGCCCTCAAGCACGTCTCGCTGCGCGACGACCCGCCGGCCCTCGCCCTGCGCGGTATCGCCATGGCCCAGCTCGGCGACTACGGCCGGGCGCGCCAGCTGCTCCGGCGCGCCGCCCGTCGCTTCGGCGCCCGCGAACGCCTCGCCCAGGCGCGGTGCCAGGTCGCCGAGGCGGAGGTCGCCCTCGTGGCGCGCGACCTCGGCGGGCCGGGCCGCACGCTCGACACGGCCGCGCAGGCGCTCGACGCGCTGGGCGATCGCGCGAACGCCCTCTACGCCCGCCTCGTCGGCGCCCGCCGCCAGCT
>DASZJM010000224.1:0-1945 GCA_035948165.1 Candidatus Methylomirabilota bacterium | reverse complement strand
GATCGCCCGCGCCATCGGGCCATCGCGCGCGCCGAGCGGGAGGACGTCACCCGCCGCATCATGTCGGAGATCGCCGGGCTGCTCCATCCGGCCTCCGAGCCCGCCGCGGCCGCCGGCCGCGCGGGTGCCTCGTGACCGCCGGCGGCACGCCCCCGGGCAAGGCCTGGTCCGGGCGCTTCACCGAGGGCGCCGACCCCACCGCGGAGGCCTTCACCTCTTCGCTGTCCTTCGACCGGCGGCTCTGGCCCTACGACCTGGCCGGCAGCGCGGCGTGGGCGCGCGCGTTAGCGCGGGCGAAGCTGATCACCCCCGCCGAGCTCGAGGGCCTGCTGGCCGGGATCGACGCGGTGCGGGCCGAGCTCGAGGGCGGGCGGTTTCCGTTCCGCCGCGAGCTCGAGGACATCCACATGAACGTGGAGCGGCGGCTGGTGGAGCTGGCCGGGCCGGTCGGCGGCAAGCTCCACACCGGCCGCTCGCGCAACGACCAGATCGCGCTCGACGAACGCCTCTACCTCCGCGACGTCATCGACGGGGTCGACGCGGGCCTCCGCGAGGTGCAGCGCGCGCTCGCGGCCCAGGCGGAGAAGCACCCCGAGGCGCCGATGCCCGGCTACACGCACCTGCAGCGGGCCCAGCCGGTGCTCCTGGCCCACCACCTGCTCGCCTACGTCTTCATGCTCGAGCGCGACCGGCAGCGGTTCCGCGACTGCCGCGCGCGGGTCAACGTGATGCCGCTCGGTGCGGCCGCGCTCGCCGGCACCGCGTTCGCGATAGACCGCGAGGCGCTCGCCCGTGACCTCGGCATGAGCGGGCCGAGCGGCAACAGCATGGACGCGGTGGCCGACCGCGACTTCCTGGTGGAGTTCCTCGCCCACGCCGCCATCGTGGGCCTGCACGGCTCGCGCCTCGCCGCCGACCTCACCCTGTGGGCGACCGCCGAGTTCGGCTTCGTGGAGTTCTCGGACGCGTTCGCCACCGGCTCGTCGATCATGCCCCAGAAGAAGAACCCAGACGTGGCCGAGCTGATCCGCGGCAAGACCGGGCGCCTCTACGGCAACCTGACCGCGGCTCTCACCACCATGAAGGGCCTGCCGCTCACCTACAACTCCGACATGCAGGAGGACAAGGAGCCGCTCTTCGACACCGTCGACACGCTCGAGGCCATCTTCCGCGTGCTGCCCCCGATGCTCGGCTCGCTGACCTTCCGGGTGGACCGCATGCGCGAGGCCGCGGGCGCGCACTACTCGACGGCCACCGACCTGGCCGACTACCTCGTCCGCCAGGGCCTGCCGTTCCGGGACGCCCACGAGGTGGTGGGTAAGGCGGTGCGCCACGCGATCACCCGCGGCTGCGAGCTCGGCGACCTCCCGATCGAGGAGCTGCGCCAGTTCTCGCCCCTGATCGGCCGCGACGTCTACCCCGCGCTGACCGTGGAGGCGTCGCTGCGGGCCCGCGGGGTGGTGGGCGGCACCGCGCCCGAGTCGGTGCGGCAGCAGCTCGTCCAGGTCCGGGCCTGGCTCGCGCGAGAGCCCGGCGCGTGAGGCCGGGCGCGCGCCGGCTGCTCGCGGTCTGCCTGGCCGTCGGGGCGCTCGCCGCCTGCGGCAAGAAGGGCCCGCCGGTGCCACCCGAGGTCCGGGTGCCGACCATCCCGGGCGCCCTGCACGGCGCGGTGAACGAGGACTCGATCGTGGTGAGCTGGACCGCTCCCGGGACCAGGCTCGACGGCTCGCGCCTCCGCGCGATCTCGCTCTACCGCGTCTATCGGCGCGAGGAGGCCGACGCGGGGCCGGTCAAGTCCGCGATGCTCTCGTCCGGGCGCGTGGTGGGCTACGACGAGGTCGCGACCATCCGGCCGGAGTCGCCCGCTCCCGCGACCGTGCAGGGCAACACGGTGACGTGGGTGGACCGGCGCGCGCTCGCGACGGACCGGCGCTACGTGTACGTG
>DASZJM010000223.1:0-8730 GCA_035948165.1 Candidatus Methylomirabilota bacterium | reverse complement strand
GAGCTGACCGAGCGGCTCGACTTCCTGCGGACCCAGCACGACGACGTGGTCGGCTCGATCAAGGATCTGGAGAAGGCGCTCCGAGGCATGACCCGCACCGCGCAGGAGCGCTTCCAGGAGGCCTTCGACGACATCAACCGGCACTTCACCGACATCTTCTCCCGCCTGTTCGAGGGGGGACGCGCGGAGCTGCGGATGGTGCCGCCGGAGGAAGGCGAAGAGGATCCGCTCGAGCTGGGGGTGGAGCTGATGGCCCAGCCGCGCGGCAAGCGGCTGCAGGCGGTCACCCTGATGTCGGGCGGCGAGAAGGCGCTCACCGGGCTGGCCCTGCTCTTCGCGATCTTCTATCACCGGCCGAGTCCATTCTGCGTGCTGGACGAGGTGGACGCCCCGCTCGACGACGCCAACATCCACCGCTTCCTCCGCGTGCTGCGGGAGTTGTGCACGCAGACCCAGTTCGTGGTGATCACCCACAACCGCAAGACCATGGAAGCGGCCGACGTGCTGTACGGCGTGACCATGGAGGAGCCCGGGCTCTCGCGCCTCGTCTCAGTCAAGCTGACCGAAGCCTGACCTGCGCTACACTACTGCGCATGCCGCACGCTGAATCCATCGGCACGTCTCTCGGTACTTACCTGCGGGCGCTCCGGGAAGCCAAGGGCGGCTCGCTCGAGGACATGGCCCGCTCCACCCGGGTGGGAATCCGCCACCTGGAGGCCCTCGAGGACGAGCGGCTCACCGACCTGCCGTCCCCGGTGTTCGTGCGGGGCTTCATCCGCGCCTACTGCGGCTTCCTGCGTGAGAATCCCGAGCCCGCGCTCAACCGCTACGAGGAGCTGGCCGGGACCCGCGCCGCCGAGCAGGCCGCGAGCGCGCCGCCACGGCCCCGCACCAGCTGGGCCGGCAGCTCACTGGTGGTCGGCCTCGTGCTCCTGCTGATCCTCGGGGTGGGCCTGATCCTGGTCAACCTCAGCGTCAAGAAGAGCGGTGGAAACTCGGTCCCCGCCGCCAAAACGGAAGTGGCCAAGCCGGCGACGCCCACGCCTCCTCCAGCTCCGGCCCCGAGCTCTGCGGTCACTCCGGCTCCTCCGCCTTCGGCACCCGCCACCGCCGCGGCTCCCGGCACCCCGGCGGCGCCACCGGCCGCGGGTGAAGTGGTCCGGCCGGCCACTCCGCCGAGCACGGCGGCCGCCGCGGCCCCGGCTGCGCCCCGCACCTCCTCGGCTCCCGCCGGCGGGGAGCAGCGGCTGGTGATCCGAGCGGTCGAGCCGACCTGGATCCGGGTCCAGACCGACGAGGGGCGCATCGCGGAGGAGCTCCTGCCCGCGGGGGCCAGCCGCGAGTGGGCCGCCGAGCGCCGCTTCCTCCTGACCATCGGCAACGCGGGCGGCGTCGAGCTCACGCTCAACGGCCGGGCCCTGCCGCCGCTCGGGCCGAAGGGGACGGTGATCCAGCGCCTCGAGCTGCCCGCGGCGGCCACGACGGGGTCGTGAGCCTGTTCGGCTCCCTCGGGGAGCGCGTCCGGCAGGGGCTGCGGCGCACCCGGGAGCTGATGGACGAGGGCCTCGGGGCGATCCTCTCGATTGCTCGTCCGGTCGACGAGGCCATGCTGGAGGAGCTCGAGGAGACGCTGATCGCCGCCGATCTCGGCGCGAGCGCGGCCGGCGCCTTCGTGAAGCGGGTCCGGGACGAGGTCAAGCGCGGCCGGGTCAGCTCGAGCCAGGACGTGCGCGCCGCGCTGCACCGCTTCCTCACCGAGTCGCTCGCCGGCGCCGCGGCACCGCTCAACCTCGACGGCCACCCGAGCGTGATCCTCATGCTGGGGGTCAACGGGGCGGGCAAGACCACCAGCACCGCCAAGCTGGCCGCCTCGCTCAAGGCCGACGGCAAGCGCGTCATCATGGCCGCGGCCGACACCTTCCGCGCGGCCGCGATCGAGCAGCTGCAGGAGTGGGGGCGGCGCATCGACGTCGAGGTGATCCACCAGGCCGCGGGCGCGGATCCCGCCGCGGTGGTCTTCGACGCGGTGAAGGCGGCCTCCTCGCGCGGCTCGGACGTGCTGCTGGTGGACACCGCCGGCCGGCTCCACACCAAGTCGAACCTGATGGACGAGCTGACCAAGCTCAAGCGGGTCCTGGGGCGGCAGCTCCCGGGCGCCCCCCACGAGTCGCTGATGGTGCTGGAGGCGCCGACCGGCCAGAACGGTCTGCAGCAGGCCCGGATGTTCCACGAGGCGGTCGGCCTCACCGGCCTGGTGCTGACCAAGCTCGACGGGACCGCCAAAGGCGGGATCGCGCTGCGCATCCATCAGGAGCTCGCGGTCCCGATCAAGCTCGTCGGGGTGGGCGAGCAGATCGAGGATCTCCAGCCGTTCGAGCCCACGACCTTCGTGGACGCGCTCCTCGGCGAGCAGCCGGAGACCTCGCGGGCGGGGTAGAATGCCAGCCGGGGCGCTTCGCGGCGGCCCCGGCGAACCCATGGACGACACCCGGTGGATGGCCCGCGCGCTGGCCCTGGCCGCTCGCGGCCGGGGGCTCACCTCCCCCAACCCGATGGTCGGCGCGCTCGTGATCCAGGGCGGCGCGATCGTCGCAGAGCGGTTCCACGAGCGGGCGGGTGGCCCCCACGCGGAGGCCGCCGCGCTGGCGGACGCGGGAGCCCGCGCCCGCGGCGCGACCCTCTACGTCACCCTCGAGCCCTGCAACCACGTGGGCCGCACCCCGCCCTGCGCGGAGGCGGTGATCCGGGCCGGCGTGCGCCGGGTGGTGGCCGCTACCAGCGATCCGAACCCGCGGGTGACCGGCGGCGGGACGGCCGCGCTGCGGGCCGCCTCCATCGAGGTGAGCTTGGGCTGCCTCGAGCGGGAGGCCCGCGCGCTCAACGAGGCGTTCTTCACCGCGATGGCCCTGCGCCGCCCGCACGTCACCGCGAAGTGGGCGATGACCCTCGACGGCAAGATCGCGGCCCACGACCGCCGATCGCGATGGATCACCGGGGAGCCGGCGCGCCGCGAGGCGCACCGCCTGCGGAGCGAGAGCGACGCCATCGTCACCGGCATCGGCACCGTGCTGGCCGACGACCCCGCTCTCACCGTGCGCCTCGAGCAGCCCTGGCCGCGGGAGCCGTACCGGGTGGTGGTCGACAGCCACGCGCGCATGCCCCTCGACGCGGCCATGCTGCGCGCCGGCACCCGCGCGCGCATCCTGGTGGCGGTGGGGGAGGACGCGCCCGCCGCGAGGGTGGCCGCGCTCGCCGCGAGCGGCGTGACCGTGCTGCAGTGCAAGTCGCACGAGGGGCGCGTGGACGTGGCCGACCTGTGCACGCGGCTCTTCGGCCTCGACGTCATCGCGATGCTGCTGGAGGCCGGCGGCGAGCTGACCGGCGCATTCGTGCGGGCCGGGCTCGTGGATCGGGTCGCGGCGTTCGTGGCTCCCAAGCTCCTGGGCGGGGCCGCCGCGCCGACCGCGGCGGGCGGGGCCGGCCTGCCGCTCGGCGACGCCCTCCGGCTCGCCGAGCTCACCGCGCGGCCGCTCGGCGACGACTGGCTGCTCGAAGGCCGCGTGGAGCGCTGACGTGTTCACCGGGCTGGTCGAGGAGGTGGGCCGGGTGCTCGAGCGCGCGGGACCGCGCCTGGTGCTCGCCGCCGACCGCGTGCTGGACGGCAGCGAGGTGGGGGCGAGCGTGGCGGTGAACGGGGCCTGCCTGACCGTGGTCGAGGTGGGGGCGGGCCGGCTGCGCTTCGACGTGGGGCCCGAGACGCTGGCGCGGACCGCCCTCGGCGACCTGGTCGCGGGCGATCCGGTCAACCTGGAGCGCCCGATGCGGCTCGGCGGCATGGTGGGCGGGCACCTGGTCCAGGGGCACGTCGACGGCGTGGGGACGGTGGCCGCGCTCACCCGTCAGGCAGAGACCGCCCGGCTCACGATAGAATGGCCCGGCGAGGCCCTGGCCCCCTTGCTGATTCCGCAGGGATCGGTGGCGGTGGACGGGGTGAGCCTCACGGTGGCACGGCTCGGCGAGCGGGAGTTCGAGATCATGATCATCCCGCACACCCTGGCCGCGACCACCCTGGGAGCCCTGACCCGGGGCAAGCGGGTGAACCTCGAGATGGATATGATCGGTAAGTACGTGCAGCGCATCCTGCAGCTGCGGGAGCCGCCCGCTCCGACGAAGGGGCCGGCGGCGAGAGAGGGGACCCGGTGAGCGATTCGGAGTTCGTCCCGATCGAGGAGGGCATCGAGGAGATCCGCGCCGGCCGCATGCTCATCGTGGTCGACGACGAGGACCGCGAGAACGAGGGCGACCTGCTCATGGCCGCCGAGAAGGCCACCCCGGAAGCGGTGAACTTCATGGCCAAGTTCGGCCGCGGGCTCATCTGCATGCCGATGATGGGCGAGCGGCTCGACGAGCTGCAGATCTCGATGATGGTGTCGGACAACACCGCGCCGCTCGGCACCGCCTTCACGGTCAGCGTGGACGCGCGCCGCGGCGTGACCACCGGAACCTCCGCCTACGACCGCGCGGTCACCATCCGCACCCTGGTGGACCCGGCCACGCGGCCGGAGGACCTCACCCGCCCGGGCCACATCTTCCCGCTGCGGGCGATGCCGGGCGGCGTCCTGCGCCGCGCCGGCCACACCGAGGCCGCGGTCGACCTCGCCCGCCTGGCCGGATTCGCGCCCGCCGGAGTGATCTGCGAGGTGCTCGACCAGGAGGGCGGCATGGCCCGCCTGCCCGAGCTGATGGCGCTGGCCCGCGAGTACCGGCTCAAGTCGATCACGATCAAGGCCCTCATCGAGTACCGCATCCACAAGGAGAAGCTGGTCCGCCGCGCCGCCACCACCCGCATGCCGACCGAGCACGGAGAGTTCCAGGTCATCGCGTACGAGACCACGGTGGACGAGCGGCAGCCGCTCGCCATGGTGCTGGGCGACGTGAAGACCGACGACCCGGTGCTGGTGCGCGTGCACTCCGAGTGCCTGACCGGGGACGTCTTCGGCTCGCTCCGCTGCGACTGCGGGCCTCAGCTGCACAAGGCGCTCGCGATCATCCAGCACGCGGGGCGCGGCATCCTGGTCTACATGCGGCAGGAGGGGCGGGGCATCGGCCTGCTGAACAAGCTGAAGGCCTACGAACTTCAAGATGCGGGCAAGGACACCGTCGAGGCGAACCACGCGCTCGGGTTCCGGGCCGACCTGCGCCACTACGGGATCGGGGCGCAGATCCTGGTGGACCTCGGGGTGAAAAATCTTAAGATCCTCACCAACAACCCCAAGAAGATCGTCGGCATCGAGGGCTACGGCCTCAAGGTCGTCGAGCGCCTCCCGCTCGAGGTGCCGGCCACCGACGCGAACCGGAGCTACCTGCGCACCAAGCGCGAGAAGCTCGGGCACCTCTTCTCGTCCTTCCCGGACTAGCCCATGGCCGGCATCGCTCCGAAGCGCCCCGTCGCTCCCGCCGTCCGCGGGCAGCGCTTCGCGGTGGTGGTGGCCCGATTCAACGAGCCGATCTCGAAGAAGCTGCTCGACGGCGCCCTCGGCGCGCTCGCCGGCCACGCGGTGACCGGCGACCGGGTCGAGGTGCACTGGGTGCCCGGCTCCTTCGAGCTGGGCCAGGCCGCGATGACGCTCGCCCGCAGCCGGCGATTCGCGGGCGTGGTGTGCGTCGGGGTGGTGATCAAGGGGGCGACGCCACACTTCGACTACGTCTGCAGCGTGGCCGCCCACGGCATCGCCCGCGCCGGGCTCGACACCGGGGTGCCGGTCACCTTCGGGGTGATCACCGCGCTCACCGAGGAGCAGGCGTGGGAGCGCGCGGGCGGGGCGGTGGGCAACCGCGGCGAGGAGGCCGCGCTGGCCGCGCTCGAGATGGCCGCGTGGGTGCGCGCGCGGCACGGGACGCGAGCGGCCCGGGCGCCGCGCCGCGGGAAGCGCTGATGGGCCGCCGCCGCAAGGCCCGCGAGCTGACGCTCCAGCTGCTCTACCAGCTGGACGTGCAGGGCGAAGAGGATCCCCGGCCGCACCTCGACGAGTTCTGGCGGCGGCACCCGGTCGATCCGGAGGCGCGCGAGTTCGCGGAAGCGCTGGTGCGGGGCACCAAGATGCACGAGGGCAAGATCGACGAGCTGATCGCGCGCTACGCCGAGCACTGGGAGCTCGAGCGCATGGCGGTGGTCGATCGCAACATCCTCCGGCAGGGCATCTTCGAGCTGCTGTGGGGCACCGGCGTGCCCCCGAAGGTGGCGATCAACGAGGCCCTCGAGGTGGCGAAGAAGTTCAGCACCCACGAGTCGAGCCGCTTCATCAACGGAATCCTCGATCGCATCCACAAAGAGCAGACGCCCGCTCCCTGAGCCGAGACCACCCATCCGCTACGCGGTCATCTCCGACGTCCACGCGAACCTGGAGGCGCTCACCGCGGTCCTGGCCGACGCCGCCTCCGAGGGCGCGCACGAGGTGCTGTGCCTGGGCGACCTGGTGGGCTACGGGGCCGACCCGGTCGCCTGCGTGGAGCGGGTGGGCGAGCGCGCGAGCGCGATGGTGGCCGGCAATCACGAGCACGCGGCGCTGGGCCTGCTCGATCTCCAGTGGTTCAACCCGTGGGCCCGGGCGGCCGCCCACTGGACCGCCGAGCAGCTCGACCAGGGGCACCGCGACTACCTGACCGCCCTGTCCCTCGTCCGCACCGTGGAGGACGCGACGCTGGTGCACGCGAGTCCCCGCCACCCGGAGGAGTGGGACTACCTCGTCTCCGCCGAGGACGGCCTGCAGGTCTTCGGCGACTTCGCCACGCGCCTCTGCTTCGTGGGCCACTCGCACCTGCCCGGGGTCTGGTCGGTGGGGAGCGGGGGCCCCGATCACGCCGACCGTCTCGACGCGCCGGTGGCCCAGGTGCGGCTCGACGACGGCCGCCGCTACGTCGTCAACGTGGGCAGCGTGGGCCAGCCGCGCGATCGCGATCCGCGCGCCTGCTACGCGATCTGGGACCGCGAAGCCCGGCTCGTCACCGTTCGCCGCGTCGCCTACGATCACACCGCGGCGGCGCGCAAGATTCTCGCCGCGGGACTGCCGCGGGCGCTGGCCGATCGTCTCGCCCGTGGGGCCTGAGCCAGAGCGCTCCGGGCGGGCGCGCGCCGCTTCCCTCCTCGTCCTCGCGCTCTCCGGCGTGCTGGGCGCGCTGGCCTTCCCGAAGACCGACTGGTCGCTGCTCGCGTGGGGCTGGCTCGTGCCCGCGCTGGTCTCCGGGGTGACGCGCGCGCCGCGCGCGGCCCTCCGGGACGGCTGGCTCGCCGGCACCGTCTTCTACGTCGTCCTGCTGCGCTGGCTCGATCACACCTTCCTGCACTACAGCGCGATTCCCTGGCCGGTCACGTGGCTGCCGATCGTGGCCCTGGCCGCGTACTGCGGGCTCTACCTGGGCGCGACGGCGGGCGCGACCGCATGGCTCACCCCGCGCCTCGGCGCCGGGCCCGCGCTGGCGCTCGCGCCCGCGCTCTGGGTGGCGGGCGAGTGGCTGCGCGGGCACCTGATGGGCGGGTTTCCGTGGGGGCTGCTCGGCTACTCCCAGCACGCCCAGCTCGCGGTAATCCAGGTCGCGGAGCTGGGCGGGGTCTACCTGGTGTCGCTCGTGATCGTGGCGGTGAACGCGGCGCTGGCCGCGCTCCTCGCGCTCGGTCCGCGGCGCGCGTGGCCGGGCGCGGCGGGCGCCGCGCTCCTCCTGGCCGGCACGCTCGGCTTCGGCGCGTACGCGCTCGGCGTCGATCGCGGCGCGGGCGTGGGGTCGGTGGACGTGGCGGTGATCCAGCCGGCGATCGAGCAGACGATCAAGTGGGATCCGGCGCGCCACGCCCAGATCCTCGACATCTACGAGCGCCTCACCCGCGAGGCCGCCGCGAGCCGACCGGCGATCGTGCTCTGGCCGGAGACCGCGACCACCATCTTCCTGCGCGGCGACCCCGAGCTGCTGGAGCGGCTGCGGCGCCTGTCGGTGGACATCGGCACCCCGATCCTGGTGGGCTCGATCGACCGGCGGGACGGCCCTCGCGGACAGTTCCTGAACAGCGCGTTTCTGCTGACTGGACAAGGGATTACGGGCAAGTATGATAAGATCCACCTGGTTCCGTTCGGAGAGTACGTGCCGCTCGTGGGTCTGCTCGGCTTCGTCAAGAGCTGGGCGGAGTTCATCTCGGAATTCGGGGAAGGGGACACCCAGACCGTCTTTCCGCTGCCGGGGGCGCCGTTCGGGACCGTGATCTGCTACGAGATCATCTTCCCCGAGCTGTTCCGGGGATTCGTGAATCGCGGAGCGAGCTTCATGGCCAACATCACCAACGACGCGTGGTTCGGCGAGACGAGCGGCCCCTGGCAGCACCTGGGGACGCTGCCCCTGCGCGCGGTCGAGCAGCGGGTGGCCATCGCGCGGGCGGCCAATACCGGCGTCTCCGCGTTCGTCGATCCCGCCGGGCGCATCGGGCCCACCCTGCCGCTCTCGGCCCGGGGCGCGCTCCATCACCGCATCCCGCTCCGGGGCCCCCTCACGCTCTACGCGCGCTTAGGCGACTGGCTGGTCGCGGCCTGCGCTGCGACCGGGCTCGCGGGAGCCGGCATTGCCTTCTTTCGGAGGTCACCCGTCACGTGCTAGGCGAGCTGAAGCGCGACGTGGCGGAGCTGGACAAGCGCCTGGACGACCTCCGGGGGCATCTTTGACGTCCCGGCCAAGGAGACCCGCCTC
>DASZJM010000222.1:0-1769 GCA_035948165.1 Candidatus Methylomirabilota bacterium | reverse complement strand
CATCCGCGCGCGCAGACCCTCCACGATGTGCGCGGGGGCGGTCGCGGGGGAGCCGGCCCGGAACGGCGGCTGCGGATCGTATTCGATGCCGAGCTGGATGGCTTGTGCCACGTCGTCGCCCGCGATGTGGGCGGCCAGCGTGAGCGCCATGTCGATGCCTGAGGACACACCCGCCGCGGTGATCACCTTGCCCTGCTTCACCACGCGCCGGAGCGTCGGGCGCGCGCCGTAGGCGGGCAAGCGGTCGAGCGACATCCAGTGGGTGGTGGCCTCGAGCCCCTTCAAGATGCCCGCGGCGGCCAGCAGCATGGAGCCGGTGCAGACCGACGTGGTCCACTGGCTCGTCGCGTGGGCCGCGCGGATCCAGTCCAGCAGTGGGTTCGGCGCCTCAAGCGCGCGCGTCCCGAAGCCGCCAGGCACCATGACCACCTCCGGATGCGGCACCGCGGACAGCGGCTCGTCCGCCATCAGGGTGAGCTGGCGGTTGTCGGTACGGTAGGGGCCCGCGGTGACCGCGACGAAGCGCACCCGGGCGCCGGGCAGGCGCGAGAGCACCTCGTAGGGGCCGATGGCATCGAGGGCGGTGATGCCCTCGAAGAGCGGGATGGCGATGTCCATGGGTGATCTCCTAGAGCCCGCGCGCCGCGGCCAGGATCTCCTCGTCGCTCGGGAACTTGGAGAGGTCCTCGATCCGCTCCAGCCCCTCGATCTGCCCCCAGCGGACCACCCCGTCCCGGTCGATGAGAAAGTGCCCGCCCAGCTGCATGCCGTGCGTGGCCGCGATCTGCTTGTCGACCTCGGTCACCTCGAACCCGTCTTGCTTGTTCAGGGTCTCCATCGCCGCGAAGGGATTCTGCGGCTCCGGCAGCTCCCCGGTGGGATTGATGCGTGCCCCCAGCATCTGCCCCATCGTCACCTTCCCCTGGGCCCAGGAGGCTTCCGATTCGTTCTCGATGACGCTGCCGGCGGGCACGCGAAACGCCCGATGCGTCGCCGCGTCGGGGTCTGCCGCGAGCAGCACCCGCGCGGGACGATACTTGAAGTAGAGCCGCGCGCGCTCCAGCGGAGTGTTGACCACCGCCATCGTCTCCACCCCCAGCGCCTTCAGCTTGTCCTGCGTCGTACCCAGCTGCACGAGCTGGCGCCGGCAGAAGGGACAGTGCAGGCCGCGGAACAGGGCGACGAGGACCGGACTGCGTCCGCGATAGTCGTCGAGCGAGATCTGGCCCTCTCGATTGACCGCGGGCAGCGAGAAGTCGGGAGCGGGATCACCGGGGTGAAGGAGCGTGGATGACATCTGTGTTGTCCCTTTCTGTGCGAGTGGGTACGCGTCAATCGAGAAACGGGAGCACCACGAGGGCGTCTGGCTCGAGCCCGGCGCGCTCGCACACCGCCTGGGCCTTCGCCATGAACTCCTCCGCCTGAACCTCGTCGCCCAGGTCCAGGTGCACGGTGGCGAGGCCATCGTAGCAGGGAAACAGCAGCTGCGGCTCGTCGGCCTCCTCCGCGAGGACGAGCGCTTCGCGATAGTGCGCGATCGCGCGGGTCGGCTCACCGTGGCACTGGTAGATCTGCCCGAGCACGATGAGCGGCACCGCCAGGTGATCGAGCTGGCCGAGGCGCCGGTCGAGATCGATGGCCGCGTGGGCCGCGCCGATGCCCTGCTCGTCGCAGCGGTTGGTGAGCGCGCAGTAGGCCACCGCGAGATTCGTGTAGAGGCGCGACTGGAACCCGAGGTCGCCGATCTTCTTGGCCATCTCGAGGCCGGC
>DASZJM010000221.1:0-10932 GCA_035948165.1 Candidatus Methylomirabilota bacterium | reverse complement strand
CAGCCGCGCCGCGTGCGGGTCCATGGCCACGATCCGCCCCCGGTTCCCCATGAGCTGGGCCAGATGGGTGGTCTTGGTCCCGGGCGCCGCGCAGGTGTCGGCGACCAGCTCGCCGGGCTGCGGATCGAGCAGCCGCGCGATGAGCATCGACGCCTCGTCCTGGATGGCGCACCAGCCCGCCGCGAACGCGGCCCAGCGGCCCACCGCGCCGCGGCGCACGGTGAGGCCCTCGGGGGCCAGCGTGGTGGGATCGGTCTCGGCCAGCTCCTCGTCGCGGAGGCGGGCGGCGAGATCCTCCCGCGTGATCCGGAGCGTGTTGGCCCGGATGGTGATCGGCGGGCGCTCGTCGAGCGCGGCCATCAGGCGCTCCGCCTCCTCCATCCCGTAGCGGTCGATCCAGCGGGTGGCCATCCAGTCGGGAAACGACCAGCGCACGCCGGCCGCCTCCACCGGGAGCGCGGGCAGCCGCGGCGGGCTCGGCGCGCGTGTGAACGAGCGCAGCACCGCGTTGACGAACTCGGCGGGCCCAGGTACGCGCGACTTCAGCCGGGCCACGCTCACCGCCTCGTCCACCGCGGCCCATCGCGGGACGCGATCCAGGAAGATGAGCTGGTAGGCGGTGAGCCGCAGGAGCGCGCGCACCCACGGGTCGAGCTTGGCGAGCGCCCGGTTGACGTGCGGGGTGAGCCGCCAGTCCAGGTGGCGGCGCCAGCGGAGCGTGCCGAACACGATCTCGGTGCAGAGCGCGGCGTCGCGCGGGTCCAGGCGCGCCCGCTCGAGGGCGTGCTCCAGCGCGATGTCCGCGAACGCCCGGTCGCGCTCCACCCGCACCAGGATGTGGAGCGCCTCGTAGCGCGCCTGCGAGACCGGCCCCGCGCGGAGCACCGGGCTCATCGGGTGGGCTCGGACACGCGGGCGCCCGCCTCCAGGCGCGCGCCGCGGAGGAAATCGCCCCAGGGCATCGCCTTGCGGTTCTCCGGCTGGACCTCGAGCGGCAGCAGGATGCCCGCGCCGGTGGCGATGGCGAGGGTGGCGATCTGCCCCGGTTGGGCGAGGGGAATCAGCGTGCCGGGCGCCGCCCGGCCGGCGTCGTCCAGCGCTCGCGCGCGCCAGAGCAGGAGGCGGCCCACCGGCGTCATCAGGGCGGCCCCCGGCCAGGGGTTGCAGCCGCGGATCCGGTCGATCAGCTCGCGCGCCGATTCGGCGGGCCGGAGCCAGCCGTCTTCCTTCTTGAGGCGCGGAGCCAGCGTCGCCTGCGCGCCGTCCTGCGGGATGCGCGGGAGATCGCCGAGGGCCTCGAGCGTCCGCAGGAGCAGGCGCGCGCCGATCTCGGCGAGGCGCCCGGACAGCTCGCCCGCGGTCTCCTCCGGGCCGATCGGGGTGGCCTCCCGCAGGAGCATGTCGCCGGTGTCCATGCCCGGGTCCATCTGGAAGGTGGTGATCCCCGTCTCCCGCTCCCCGCGCATGATGGCCCACGCGATCGGCGCGGCACCGCGATAGCGCGGCAGGATCGAGCCGTGCACGTTGATCGACCCGCGGGCCGGGACGTCGAGCACCGCCTTCGGCAGGATCTGGCCGAAGGCGGCCACCACCGCCACGTCGGCCCGGTACTCCGCGAGGCGCTCGGGCCAGCCGGGATCGCGCAGGCGCGGCGGCTGGAGCACCGGCACGCCGGCCTCCATCGCCCGGCGCTTCACCGGCGAGGCGGTCAGGGGCCGGCCGCGTCCGGCCGGCCGATCGGGCTGGGTGATCACGGCCACCACCTGATGATGGGCGAGGAGGCTTTCGAGCGTCGGCAGGGCGAAGGCGGGGGTGCCGTAGAACAGGACGCGCAGCCCCGATTCGCTAGAGCGCGAAGGCGTGGTGCCCGGTCTCCTTGGGGAAGCCTTCCTTCTGGATCTTCTTCTTGATGCGATCGCGCGTGACCGGCGGCAGCCGGTCGATGAAGAGCACGCCGTCCAGGTGGTCCATCTCGTGCTGCACGACCCGGGCCTTGAGCCCGCTCGCCTCGAAGGAGATCGGCTTGCCGTCGGCGTCGAGCGCGGCCACCGTGATCGACCGGCTCCGCTCCACGTCCGCGAAGATGCCGGGAAGGGAAAGGCAACCCTCTTCTTCGCGAATGGTCCCGCTCCGGGACTCGATGACCGGGTTGAGCAGCGCCTCGACCCCGCCCTTGCCGTCGTCCATCACGATGATCCGGTGCGACAGGCCGACCTGCGGGGCGGCCAGGCCGATGCCCACCTGGTGCCACATGGTCTCGGTCATGTCCGCGATGATCCGCTTGATCTCCGGGGTGATCTCGCGGACCGGCGCGGCGACCTGCCGCAGCACCGGGTCGCCATACAATCTCACCGTCAGCAGGGCCACTGGGCGTCTCTCCTCTGGACCATCAGCCGTTCGCTTGCGGGTCCATCTCTACTTCTACCATACCGGCCGCGCCGCGTCGCTTCCCGAGCAGCGGCGCCAGCGGAGGCGCCAGCCGATGCGGCAGGTCGGCGGGTCCCTTGACCACGAAGCGCCAGCGACGGGTGCGCGCGCCGGTCGGGCTGGCCGACGCGGGCGGGTAGACCGTCAGCTCGGCGATGCCGCGGAGGGCCGCCACGCACTCGGCGGCGAGCGCCTGCGCGCGAGTGTCCTCGCGCGCGCGGGCCGAGATCTCGCACAAGCGCCGGAAGGGCGGGTAGCCCAGCTCGGCGCGAAAGCGCAGCTCCTCCTTGTAGAAGGCGGCGCGGTCCTGGGCCTGGACGGTGCGCACCGCGTAGTGCTCGGGGTGCTGGGTCTGGACGATCACGCGGCCGTCGGGCATCACCGCCTCCGCGGCGGCCCACAGGAGCTCCCAGGTCCGCTCGCCGGCCCGGAAGTCGGGCACGCGGAGCATCGAGTCGAGCGCGATGAAGCCGACGCAGCCGACCGAGCGCGTGGGGAGCGCGCGCAGCAGGGCGGGGGTGCCGATCACCACCTGGGCCTCGAGGCTCTGCCGCGAGACGGCCAGGCGCGGGAAGCGGCGGACCACCGAGGTCTGCACGCGCTCGGTGTCCCAGCCGAACGGCGAGAGGCGATGGCCGCCGCACTCGGCGCAGCGGTCGGGCGGGGCGTCGGCCCGCGCGCACAGCGGGCAGCGCAGCTGACGCCGGTCTCGCGAGAGGGCGCGCGGCACCCCGCAGTCGGGGCAGCGGAGGATGGCGCCGCAGTCGTCGCACGCGAGCGCGGAGGCCCGGCGGCTCACGATCAGGGCGACCCGACGGCCCTGCTTGGCACTGTCCTCGATGGCGCGGGTGAGCGGAAGGGTGAGCGGATGGTTGCGCAGGATGCCGCGCGTGTCGCCGGTGATCACCTGGGGCCACGGACCGGGTGGCGCCTCCGCGCGGGCGATCTGTCCGTCCTGCGCGCGCCACCAGGTCTCCACCGACGGGGTGGCCGAGAGCAGCAGGAGCCGGCTGCCGTCGAGCGCGGCGCGGCGCAGGAGCAGGTCGCGCGAGTGCAGGCGCGGCGCCCCCGGCGGCTTGTGGGCCGGGTCGTGCTCGTCGATCAGCGCGAGGGTGGCCGGGGGCGGCAGGGGAGCGAGCAGGGCCGAGCGCGTCCCCACCACCACCCGGCTGCGCCCGCGGGAGGCCGCGAACCACGCGCGGCGCCGCTCCGGCTCGGGCACGCCGCTGTCGAGCCGGGCCGCGTCGAGCCGGCGCGCCCAGCGCGCGGCCGCCTCGCGATCCGGCGCGATGACGAGCGCGGCGCCGGTCTCTCGCTCCAGGCACTCGGCGAGCCGGCCCTCGCGCCGATGATCGGCCCACAGCTCCGGCGTGTGCGCGGGGCCGGCGGGCGGATCGGCGGGCGGCGAGACCGTCTCCGCCGCGGAGGCGCGCGGGGCAGGCGGCAGGAGCGAGAGGAGGGTGGAGCCCCACGACGAGAGGCTCTCCCCGGCGGCCCAGCGGGTCAGCTCGAGCGCCGAGTCCGACAGCACCGGCACCGGCTCGACCGCGCGCTGGAGCGGCTTCAGCCCGCCGGTCTCGCCCTCACGGACCGCGACCACCACCCCGACGCGGCTCCGTCCGTGGAGCGGTGCGCTCACTCGCTGCCCGCGGGCCACGGGAAGGCCGGCCGGGATCACGTAGGAGAACGCGTGGTCGATGGGGATATCGAAGACGATATCCGCGATCAACCGTCGGTCCGCCCACCGTCGGTCGCGCGCGCGTCGTACTCGCGCCGCGCCAGCTTCAGGTCGTCCCAAGCCATGCGCTTGAACTCCTGGCCCGGGTTGCGCAGCAGGAACGCGGGATGGAAGGTCGGCACCAGCACCGCGGTGCGGAAGCCGTAGGTCTTGCCGCGCAGCCGTGTGATGCCTTCCTTGGTGCCGATCAGGGTCTGGGCCGCGAAGTTGCCGAGGGCCAGGATGACGTGGGGCCGGATCGTGTCGATCTGGGCCATCAGGAACGGGCTGCACGCCGCGACCTCGTCCGGCTCCGGGTTGCGGTTCCGCTCGGGCCGGCACTTCACCACGTTGGCGATGTAGCAGTCGCGCTCGCGATCGAAGCCCACCGAGGCGAGCATGCGGGTGAGGAGCTGGCCGGCGCGCCCCACGAACGGGAGCCCCTGCTTGTCCTCCTCCTCGCCCGGGCCCTCGCCCACCACCATGAGGCGGGCGCGCGCGTTCCCGGAGCCGAACGCCACGTTCGTGCGGCTCTTGCAGAGCTTGCAGAGCTGGCAGCCCTGGCGGGCGCGCTCCTGCTCCCGCAGGGCGTCGGCGGGGTCGGGGAAGGGCACGGAGGCGAGGCTCAGGTCCCGCAGCCCCAGATCGCGATGGTGGCGAAGGGTGTCGGCGAGCCCGCGCAGGGCCTGGGCCACCGCCTCCCGCGGGTCGCTCATCCGGCTAGCGCGCGGTGCGGTCGCGGGTCCCGGCGCGCGGCGCCGCGCGCAGGCCGAGCACCCGGTCGAGGATGGCGTCGGCCACCTCGAGCTTGCTCATCCGGGGCAGATCGGCGACGCCGCCCCAGCGATCGAGCAGGGTCACCTGGTTGTCGTCCGCCTCGAAGCCGATGCCCTGCACGCTCACGTCGTTGGCGACGAGGAGGTCGACGCCCTTGGCCTCGAGCTTGGCCGCCGCGTTGGCGCGCACGTCGTTGGTCTCGGCCGCGAAGCCCACCAGGAAGGCCCCGCCCTTGCGGGCGGCCAGCTCGCGCAGGATGTCCGGGTTCGCCACCAGGTCCAGCGCGAGCCCCTCGTCCTTCTTCGACTTGATCTTGGTGGCGCTCGGGCGCTTCACGCGGTAGTCGCCCACCGCGGCCGCCTTGATCACGATGGTGGCGCGCTCCAGGTGCTGGAGCGCGGCCTCGCGCATGTCCTCCGCGGTCTGCACCGGCACGAACACCGCGCCGGGCGGCGGGGTGAGCGCGGTGGGCCCCGAGATCAGAATCACCTCGGCCCCGCGCCGCAGGGCCGCGGTCGCCACCGCCTGGCCCATCTTGCCGGAGGAGCGGTTCGAGATGTAGCGCACCGGATCGATCGGCTCGCGGGTGGGGCCGGAGGTCACGAGCAGGCGCTCGCCGACCAGGTCACGCCGCGGCGCCAGCACGCGCTCGAGGGCCTCCACGATGGCGTCCACCTCGGGCAGGCGCCCGCGCCCGGAGAGCCCGGAGGCGAGCGCGCCCGCGTCGGGCTCGAGCACGGTGACGCCGCGCTCGCGCAGCGTGCGGACGTTGGCGGTCACCGCGGGGTGGTCCCACATGCCGCCGTCCATCGCGGGGGCCATCAGGACCGGGCCGCGCGCCGCGAGCAGCAGCGTGGTCAGGAAGTCGTCCGCGATGCCGTGGGCGGCTCGGGCCAGCAGGTTGGCGGTGGCGGGCGCGACCACGAGGGCGTGGGCGCGCTCGGCCAGGGCCACGTGCTCGACCGCCTCCGGGCTCTGCGGGTCGAAGAGATCGGAGAGCACCGGCCGGCCGGAGAGCGTCCGGAAGGTGAGGGGACCGATGAACTTGTCCGCGTGCGCGGTGGTGACCACCGTGACCCGGGCGCCCAGACGCGTGAGCTCGCGCAGCAGGTAGACCGCCTTGAAGGCGGCGATGCTGCCGGTGACGCCGAGGATCAGGTCCTTGTCTTGGAGGCTCATGGGGTTGCGGTGCTGTCTTCCGTTCTTGCTGTCAGTCGTTCTTGCTGTCAGTCGTTTAAGTCTTTAAGCCCTTCATATGCGGGGGCCTAGAAATGGCCCCCGCACTCCCCCAGGTCGCGGACAGCCGGTTGTGGCTTTGCGTTTCGGTTCCGCGTTTCGGTTTTGGTTCCGCCTCTAGAGTTTTGGGGCGTCCTCTTCCTTTACGCGGTAGCCGACGCGGGACTCGGCGATCTCTTCGAGCGCGGTGCTCGTGGGCTTCTTGTGCCGGGTGTCGACCTGGGCCTTGGCGCCGCGGTTCAGCTGACGGGCGCGCTTGGCCGCGAGCACCACGAGCATGTAGCGATTGGATACATTGTCGAGGGACTTCTCGAGCGATGGGAACGACATCACGCCGGCACCTCCATGTCGGGGAAACGCAGGGTCAATCGACTCGTGCGGCAGCGCTCGGCCTGGATGATGGTCGCGAGCTGGTCCACCGCTTCCTTCACGTCACGGTTGATGATCAGGTAATCGTACTGCCGCCACGCGGCGATCTCCTCCTTGGCGCGGCTGAGGCGCCGCGCGATGTCGCCGGGGGAGTTGCTGTTGCGCTCGCGCAGGCGGGCCTCCAGCTCCGCCATCGAGGGCGCCATGATGAAGATCGAGACCGCCTCCGGGTAGCGCTGGCGGAGCTGCCGCGCCCCGTGGGTGTCGATGTCGAGGAGCACGTCGAGCCCGCGCCCCAGCGCGCCCTCGAGCGCCTTGGCCGGGGTGCCGTAGAGGTGCCCGTGCACCTCGGCCCACTCCGCGAACTCGTCGCGCGCCCGCATCGCGGTGAACGCGCCGTCGGTCACGAAGAAGAAGTCGGTTCCGTTCGTCTCGCCGAGGCGCGGCGTGCGGGTGGTGTAGGAGACCGAGTAGTAGAGATCGGGCACCAGCGTGCGCACCTCGTGGCAGAGGGTGGTCTTGCCCGCCCCCGAGGGGGCCGACACCACCACCAGCGTGCCGCGACGCTTGATGAGCTGCATCACTCCCGCATCATTCTATGTTCTGCACCTGCTCGCGCATCTTCTCGAGCGTGGCCTTGGCCGCGATCACGGTCTGGGAGATCTCCAGATCGTCGGCCTTGGAGCCGACCGTGTTCACCTCGCGGTTGATCTCCTGGATCAGGAAGTCGAGCGTCCGCCCCACCGCCTCGTCGGCGGCCAGCAGCGCGGCGAGCTGGGCGAGGTGCGCGCGCAGCCGCGCGAGCTCCTCGCTGACGTCGGTCCGATCGGCCCACACCGCGACCTCCGCGGCCAGCCGGGCCGGATCGAGCGACGCGTCGCCGAGCATCGCCTGCATGCGCTCCCGCAGCCGCGCGGCGCGCCGCTCCACCGCGGCGGGAGCCCGCCGGGCCACCGTCTCCACGTGGCCGGCGAGCGCGTCCTCGAGCGTGGCCAGCTCCTTCGCGAGCGCGGCGCCCTCGGTCTCCCGGCGCTCCACCATGAGGGCCAGCGCGCCCCCGAGCGCCTTCTCGAGCAGCGGCCAGGCCTCCTCGGCGGACAGGGGCACCTGCTCCTCCCGGGTCAGCACGCCGGGCTGACCCATCACCCAGCCGAGCGACGGGCCGTCGGGGAGCTCGAGGGCGTCGGCCAGACGGCGCGCGGCTTCTGCGTACTCCCGCCCCTGCGCGATGTTGACGCTGAGCGGGTTGAGGACGGTGCCCTCCGCGGTGGTCACCGCCGCGCTCGCGTCCACCCGACCACGCTGCACCGCGGACTGGATCATCCGGCGCGCGTCCGCCTCGAACGCGGTAAGGACCCGCGGCAGCTTGAGCGAGATGTCGAGGTGGCGGTGGTTGACCGACTTGCACTCGACGGTGAGGATGGTGCGGGTGCCGGTGGACTCGCCCCGGCCGTACCCGGTCATGCTACGGATCACGAGCGCCTCAGGCGGGTCGGGGTGGCGAACTCCGGCGAAGGCATCGCCCGAACGATAGCCCAAAACACCTTATCTGTCAATGTCTTTGGGCCACTCTCGCGTTGACAGTCTGGGCCGCCGGGCGGTAGCATGCCCCCCAGTTTCCCAAAGGAGGGCTCGCATGGCGGTGTGGTCATCGACCGGGCGCCCGACGCGCCGGGATTTCATCAAGTTGACGGGTCTGGCGGGCGGTCTCACCGCGATGGGGCCGTGGTCCCGCACGGCTGGTGCTCAGGGCCTCAAGTCCATCACCGCCTCCCACAGCGTCTCCACCTTCGTGTACGGCCAGCACCTGGTCGCGGCCCAGAAGAAGTTCTTCGAGGAGGAGGGCGTCCGGACGCCCGACTTCGTGGTGCCGGGCGGCGGGGCCAAGGTCGTCCAGGCGCTCGCGGCGGGTCAGGTCCAGTTCGCGCTGGGCGACTCGAACCACCCGCTCAAGATCACCGAGAAGGGCAAGGACGCCCTCATGATCTTCGCCACCGACACCCGCTGCTCCTACGCCAACATCGTGGTGCGCAAGGAGCTGTGGGACAAGGGGGTCAAGACGGTGGAGGCCCTCGCCGACGGCAAGCTGGTGGGGCGCAAGGCGGTGGTCGCCGCGACCGCCATCGGCTCCGGCACCTACGTCTACGGCGTCTACGTGCTCCAGAACATCAAGGGGGCGGACGGGCGCCCGGTGAACGACCACGTGGAGTGGGTCGGCGGCGGGGCGTCCAGCACCATGCTGGGCGGGCTCAAGGCGGGCAAGTTCGACGCGATCATGGCGGTGCCCGAGTGGCAGGCCGCCGCGGTCGAGGAGGACTTCGGCAAGCCGATCTACGACATCCGGGACGAGAAGGCGTGGAACCGGGTGTTCGGCGGGCCGATCCCGGTCACGGTGGGGTACGTGCTCAAGGAGACCATCGAGAAGTCGCCCGACCTGGTGCAGGCCTACGTCAACGCGAACTATCGCGCCCAGCAGTGGATCCGGAAGGCGAAGGACGACGAGGTGACCGACCTGCTCTGGAAGCCCTACATGGACACCTTCAAGCGCGAGGTGGTGCTCGAGTCCGTCCGCTACTACCGGACCATCTTCGACTGGGACTTCGTGATCGAGGAGCGAGACTACGAGCGCGGCATGAAGGTGTGGGTGCCCACCGCGGTCGACAAGCCGATCCCGTACAAGCAGGCGGTGGACATGAGCTTCGTCAAGAAGGCGCAGGCCCGGTACAAGTAGTCGGCGTCATTGTTGCCACGCGTTCGCGTCTCGATCCGGAGCCTCTCGAAGACCTTCGGGCAGGGGGCCCGGGAGGTCCCGGCCGTCTCCCCGGTCTCCTTCGACGTGCACGAGCGCGAGTTCGTGGCTATCGTGGGGCCGTCCGGCTGCGGGAAGTCCACCATCCTCAACATGATCGGCGGCCTCGTCGCGCCCTCCGGCGGCGAGATCGTGGTGGATGGCCAGCGCCTCGCCGGCGCCCCGCCACCCCAGGTCGGCTACGTCTTCCAGAAGGACACCGTCTTCCCGTGGCGCACCGTCGAGCGGAACATCGCGCTCGGGCTCGAGTACCGCGACGTGCCGCCCGCGGCGCGCGCCGCGCGGGTGCGCGACGCCATCGCGCTGGCCGGGCTGCAGGGCTTCGAGGACGCGTTTCCCGCCACGCTCTCCGGGGGCATGCGTCAGCGGGTGGCGCTGATGCGCTCGCTGGTCGTCGATCCCGAGATCCTCCTGATGGACGAGCCGTTCGGGGCGCTCGACACCCACACCAAGCTGAACCTGCACGCCGAGCTGCTCGCGATCTGGCAGGCCAGGCAGCAGACCGTGATCTTCGTCACCCACGATCTCTCGGAGGCCATCACCCTCGCCGACCGCATCGTGGTGATGACCCGTCGCCCCGGCCGCATCAAGCTTCTCTACGACGTGCAGCTCCCGCGCCCCCGCGACGTGATCCGCGTACGCGAGACCGCGGAGTATTCCCGGGAGTACGGCGAGATCTGGCACGCGCTCGGCGAAGAATTCCGGCCGGTACCCACATGACCGGGCGAAGCCACGCGGGTCGACCGCAGCGCGGGCCGTCCACGGGCCACGGGCTGTCCGCAGACTGGGGGAGTGCGGGGGCCATGTATGGGCCCCCGCAGATGAACAAGGGGCGGATTCGTCTGGAAGCCGAAAACCGGTCTACATGACAAAAGACCGCGCGCGCGTCCTGGCCTGGCAGGTGCTGATTCTGGCGGTGGTGCTGGTCGGGTGGCAGTACCTGACCGGGATCAAGGCGGTGTCGAAGACGCCGGGGCTCTACTGGATCGATCCGTTCTTCATCAGCCGGCCGTCCGCCATCGCGGAGCGCTTCGTCTACCTGATGTCGCCGCGGGTGCGGCTCACCATCTGGCAGATGGCGCTCTCCACCGTGCAGTCCACCGTGTGGGGCTTCCTCGCCGGGGTCTCCACCGGCTTCGTGGCGGGCCTGGTGCTCGGGCGGAGCGACCGGCTCGCCCGCGTGTTCCAGCCCTACATCGTGGCCTTCAACTCGCTGCCCCGCATCGCGCTGGTGCCGCTCATCACCATGATCTTCGGCTTCGGCTTGCTCGCCAAGATCGTGCTGGCCTGGAGCATCGTCTTCTTCATCGTGTTCTTCAACACCTTCCAGGGCGCGCGCAGCGTCGACGCCGACCTCATCCACTCCGCGCGCTTCCTGGGCGCCACCGAGCGCCAGGTCATGACCAGCGTGATCGTGCCCTCCGCGCTCGCGTGGACCTTCGCGTCCCTGACGCCGTCGATCTCGTTCGCCCTCATCGGGGTGGTGGTGGGCGAGTTCATCGGGGGCGAATCGGGGGGCGGGCTCGGCTACCTGATCATCCAGTCGCTCGGCACCCTGAACGCGGCGGACATGATGGTGGCGCTCTTCGTGCTGGGC
>DASZJM010000220.1:0-11167 GCA_035948165.1 Candidatus Methylomirabilota bacterium | reverse complement strand
CGCGAGCGTCGCCGCCACGTCGGCCACCGCGGTCGGATCGGGCAGGGTCGCGGCCGGCACCACCGCGCGCGCCGGATCGGAGTACTCGATGGCCTCGTGCCGCTCGGCCAGCACCTCGCGCGGCAGCGTGAGGTAGACCGGGCCGCGCGGCTCGGCCTGGGCCAGGGTGAGCGCGCGGTCGACCACCGTCTCGAGCTGGTCGAAGCGCTTCAGCTCGTAGTCCCACTTGACGAACTCGCGCAGCATGCCGGCCTGGTCGAAGGCCTCCTGCGCCCAGTGGATCGGCCGGTCGCGGCTGCCCGCGTCCCCCGCCTCGGTGATCGGGTTGCGGCCGGCCGAGAAGAGCATGGGCACGTTCGAGCGCGCCGCATTGATCACCCCGCCCGCCGCGTTGCCCGCGCCCACGATGACGTGGACCATCACCACCTGGGCCCGGCCGGTGACCATGGTGTAGCCGTGGGCCATCGCCACCGCCGGCACCTCGTGCGGCACCGTGATCGGGCGCGGGCTCGCCTGGCCCTGCGCGCTGCGGCGCGCGTAGGCCTCGATGAGGGGGGCGAAGTCGGTGCCCGCGTTGGCGAAGAAGTACTCGACTCCGCGCGCGGCCAGCAGCTCGAGATAGGCGTCGGCGGTGGACTCGACGGTCGCTCGTTTCATCATGGTGCTGGCGAGGGTAGCGCCCGACGGTGGGGTGGTCAAGGACCATGCAGTTGCCGTACAGTACTGGCCGATGAGCGTCGCGCCATGAAGTTCGGCATCTTCTACGAGCACCAGCTCCCGCGCCCCTGGGGCGCGGACAGCGAGTACCGCCTGCTCCAGGACTCGCTGACCCAGATCGAGCTGGCCGACCGGCTCGGCTACGACTACGCGTGGGAGGTCGAGCACCACTTCCTCGAGGAGTACTCGCACTCCTCCGCGCCCGAGGTCTTCCTGGGCGCGGCCACCCAGCGCACGAGCCGGATCCGGCTCGGCCACGGGATCATCCAGCTGCCGACCAACCATCCGATCCGGGTGGCCGAGCGGGTGTCGACCCTCGACCTGCTCTCCGGCGGCCGGGTCGAGCTGGGGCTCGGCGAAGGCCAGGGGCCGATCGAGCTGCATCCCTTCGGGCGACGCGTGCGAGACAAGCGCGAGGTCTGGGAAGAGGCGGTGCGGGTGCTGGTGCCGTGCTTCACCCAGGACGCGGTCGAGTACCACGGCCAGTTCTTCGACTTCCCGGCCCGCAACGTGATCCCCAAGCCCCGGCAGAAGCCGCACCCGCCGCTGTGGGTGGCGTGCTCGAACATCGCCACCATCGCCAGCGCGGGGCAGTGGGGCATGGGCGCGCTCGGCTTCCAGTTCGTCTCGCCGGAAGCGGCGCGCGCGTGGGTGAACCGCTACTACACGAGCCTCACGCGTGACCTCCAGCGCCTCGCGGACTATCCGGTCAACGCCAACATCGCGATGGTCAGCGCGTTCATGTGCGCCCCCACCGACGAGGAGGCGCGCGAGAAGGCGGCGGGCTGGACCTTCTTCGTGTTCTGCCTCTCCCACTACGGCCGCCACGGCATGGCCGAGCCCGGGCGGGGTGACATGTGGAAGCTCTACCAGGAGTGGCGCCACACCCCGAAGGCCCAGGAGACCCTGAAGGCCGGCCTCATCGGCTCGCCCGAGACCATCCGGCGGAGGCTCGCTGAGTTCGAGGCGACCAACGTGGACCAGGTCATCCTGCTCAACCAGACCGGCCGCACCAGCCACCAGGACATCTGCGAGAGCCTCGAGCTGTTCGCCCGGGAGGTCATGCCCGAGTTCCACGCCCGCGAGCCCGAGCACCAGCGCTGGAAGGACGACGTCCTCGCGGGCCGGATCGAGCTCGAGCAGCTCGACACCGAGGGCCACAAGCTCTACTCGCATCAGAACGAGGACATCGTGCGGCTGACCCCCGAGGAGCTGAAACGCAAGATGGCGGCCAAGGAAGCGGCCAGGGAAACGGGACATCGAGCATGAGCAGCCTGAGGATGCGGCAGATCTGTCTGGTCGCCCGGAGCCTGGCCTCGGTGGTGGAGGAGATCCGCTCGGTGCTGGAGCTCGAGGTCTGCCACCGGGACCCGGGCGTGGGCAAGTTCGGCCTCGAGAACGCGCTGTTCCCGGTGGGCGACGGCTACCTCGAGGTGGTCGCGCCGGTGCGCGACGGCACCACCGCCGGCCGCTACCTCGACCGGCGCGGGGGCGACGGCGGCTACATGGTGATCACCCAGTGCGACGACCTCGCCGGCCGCCGCGCGCGGTGCGAGGCGGTGGGGGTCCGCATCGCCAACGAGGTCGGCTATCCGGAGTACCGGGAGCTGCAGCTCCATCCGCGCGACGTGGGCGCGGCGATGCTCTCGTTCTCCTGGCAGGAGGGCGCTCGCGCCCCGGGTGGTCCCTGGCATCCCGCCGCCTCCGACGGCAGCCGCGCCCCCGCGCGGGGCGGCCTCATCCGGGCCATGACCGCGGCGGAGCTGCAGAGCGAGGATCCCGATCGGCTCGCGCAGCGCTGGAGCCAGGTCATCGAGCGCCCGGTGGTCATGCGCGACGGGCAGCGCACGATCGCCCTCGATGACGCGACGCTTCGCTTCACCGAGGCCAGTGACGGGCGCGGCGAGGGGCTGGCCGGCCTCGACCTCGATTGCTCCGACCCGTCGCGCCGCGGGCTCGTGCTCATCTGCGGCATCCGTTTCCGCCTGGTCGCCCCGTAGGGCAATTTCGTCCCGGTGTCCCGTGGACACCGGACGCTAGGGCTGTCAACGGACGGATGACCGCCCGTCGACACTCGCGACTCGCCGTCGAAATTCCACGCACTTAGCCCCGTCATCGGAGTGGCAAGAATGTTGCCGCGTGGAGAGCGCGATGCGGCGCTCCCCCCGAGATTTCGCATGGCTGATCGGCGTGCTCGTCCTCGCCGCGGGCGTCCTGCTCGCCGGCTGCAGCGGTCCGGACGCGCGGGTGCGCGGCCCGCTCCAGTCGGGCGACGACGCGGCCCGCCAGCACGCGCTGCGCGAGGCGCTCAACCACTACCGGACCGCCGCGGTGGCGGAGCCCGCCTCGCTCGAGGCCCAGACGCGTCGGGGTGCGATGGCGGAGGCGCTCGGCGAGTTCGACGAGGCGCTCGAGGCCTACGGCCGCGCCGCGCGGCTCGAGCCCTCCGCGCTGACGTTCTACCGCGCGGGCGCCATGGCCGAGCGGATGGGCAACCACGGCCTCGCGGTCGACTACCTCACCGCGAGCTTGGGTGCGACGCCGACCCGCGGGGAGCGCGTGGCCCAGAGCTTCCGCCACGGGATCGAGCGCCTCTCCGCGGTGCTGGCCGCCTCGCGGTTCTCCCGCATGCTGCCCGACTGGGTCTTCCGCTCGCTCACGGTGGGTCGGGCGGTCCTGAGCACCGCCGGGCTCGACCGCGACGTGGTGGCGGGCACGCTCTTCACCTCGATGATCGAGGCCGGCGAGCCGGCCCGCGCGCTCGAGCTCGCGAAGGCCCGCGGCTGGGTTCGGGCCGGCGCCGACTACTGCAGCGGTGCTCACGGTGAGGCGGCCGAGACGCGCGCCCTGGTCGGGATGCTGGTCGCGCCCGAGCAGACCGACTGCCTGCTGGCGTTGGGCCGCAGCCTGACCGACGGCGGCCTGGTCCGGCTGTCGCGGCTCGTGCTGCTGGATCGAAGCCGCAACTCGGCCGATCCGAAGGTGCGTCGCGAGGCCCTCGCCTTCCTGCGCGAGCGCCTCCCCGCGCGCGACGTGTCCAAGGTGGCGGAGTCGCTCAACATCGCGGCCTACAATCTCCACCACCGCTTCGGCGATCCGGGCGACGCGGCGGTGGTCTACCAGCGGGCCATCGCGGCCGACTCCGAGTTCTCCTGGCCCTACGCCAACCTCGGCCGGCTCTACATGGACATGGACGAGGCCGAGCTGGGGCTCGAGTGGCTGGAGGCCGCGGTCCGGATCAACCCGAGCCACTTCCGGGCGTGGGTGAACCTGGGGCTCGCCCTCTACTCCCTCCGCCGCTACGACGAGGCGGTGCCCGCCTACCAGGCCGCCCTCGCGATCAACCCGACCGACGCCTTCGTCCACGCCTACCTGGGCCGCAGTCTGCTGAGCCTGGGGCGCGACGGCGAGGGTGTACGCGAGCTGCAGACCGCGGTCCGGCTCGACCCGAGCCTCACCGAGGAGCGCGATCTCCTCGGCCGGCGCGTGGCCGCCGATCCGCGCGCCTTTCAACCGGACTGACGCCGCGGTATCGTGGGGCGCCCATGCGCCCCGATCCCGCGGTCGCCCCCCGCCGCCCGGCGTACCGCGCCCTCGCCGTCACCGTCGTCACGCTCGCGCTGGCCTACGGGGTCTGGTACGCCTACAGCCTCTTCCTCGTCGCCCTGCTGCGGGAGTTCGGCTGGAGCCGCTCGGTGCTCGGGGGCGCGTTCTCGATCTTCACGCTGGTGAGCGGCGGCGCGGGCCCGGCGCTGGGCGCCCTCGCCGATCGCTTCGGGCCCCGCCGGCTCATCCTGATCGGCGGCGTGCTGCTCGCCGCCTCGCTCTGGGCCGACAGCTTCGTCACGCGCGCGTGGCATCTCTACCTGGCCTTCGGCGTGCTGACCGCGATCGGGGTCGCCACCGCGGGGTGGACGCCCGCGGTGGTGCTGGTGCAGCGCCAGTGGAGCGCGCGGCTCGGACTGGCGCTCGGCATCGCGGGCTCGGGCGTGGGGCTCGGCATCTTCCTGGTCGTGCCGCTTTGCCAGGGGCTCATCGATGCCTTCGGCTGGCGCTGGGCCTTTCGCGGGCTGGGCGTGCTCGCGCTGCTGTGGATCCTGCCCGCCACCGCCCTGTTCGTGCACGACGCCCCGGCGGCCCCGCGCGCGGCTCCGACGCCGGCGGGGATCGCGTCCGCCCCGGGCGGTTCCTCGCTCGCGGAGGCGCTCGCGAGCTCGTCGTTCCGCTTCATCGGGCTCGCGGTGTTCCTCGGGAGCATCTGCAGCCAGACCCTGCACGTGCACCAGGCCGCGTTCTTCGTCGACCACGGGTTGCCCGCCATGACCGCGGCCTCGGTGATCAGCGTGGTGGGCGCGTCGAGCATCCTAGGCAAGACCGGCGGCGGCTTCGTCTCGGATCTCTTCCCGCGCGAGGCGGTCTACGCGCTCGGCATGGTGGGAATGATCGGCGGCGTCGTGGTGCTCTGGCTGGTGGCCGCCGCCCCCTCGCCGTGGCTGGCCATGGGCTACGGCGTGCTGTTCGGGCTGGGGTACTCGGTCACCGCCTTCGTGGCGCCGGCCATGATGAGCGACCGGTTCCGGGGACCGCACTTCGGCGCGATCTTCGGGGCGACCCAGGTGGCGAGCGCGCTCGGCAGCGCCCTGGGGGCGTGGCTGGCGGGGCGGATCTTCGACGCGACGGGAAGCTACGCGCTCGCGTTCTCGATCGCGGCCGGGGCGGCCGCGGTGGCCGCGCTGTCGGTGTGGGGCAGCCGCATGCCGCGGCCGGAGAGCGGCTAGGGGCTCTCGCCGCCGATCGGGGCCCCGGCGGTCTCGCCGGGCGCCGGCGCGAGGAAGCGCGCGCGCTCGTGCGCGAGCGCGGCCCGAGCCCGCGGCGCGGGGCGATGCAGGCGCGCGGGGGTGGCGGCCGGCGCGGCGCCCGCGTGGCTCGTGGCCGCGATGTATTCTTCTCGGGGGGCGACCGGTGCCGCGACCGGCGCGACCGGCGGCGTGACCACCGGCGCGGGCTGCGGCGATGCCACCGGCGCGGACTCGGCGGACGCGACCGCGGGGATCGGGTCGGCAGGGCCGGAGGGATCGAGGAGATGCGAGAGGTAGGGGACCGACACGACGGTGACCAGGCCGAACGAGGTCAGGAGCAGCGACGCGCGCACCCAGCCGGCGGCGAGCCAGCCGCGCGAGAGGAGCCCGGGCTCTCCGGCCGCCTCGTCGTCCTGGCCGGCCAGCCAGCGCAGGTCCGCGTGCAGCGCGGCTACCTCCGCCCGCAGCGAGGCGGCTTCGGCCTCGAGGCTGGCCAGCCGCGCGTGCACGTCGACGGGCTCGGTCGGGAGGGGAGAGGGCACCGCCTGGATCCTGCGCTCCGGTGAAGCCATGGCGCTTCTTTTCGAGCAAGAGCTACGCCAGTCGCCGATGACTGAAAAGTCCGCCGGTTACGGCGGTCGACCGGGGAGGGGTCCGGACCACCCGCGTCACCCGGGTGCCGTCCCGTGATCGCCCCGGATATCCTCGCGCTGGACTTCGACGGCGTGTGCTGCGACGGCATGCGCGAGTACTTCGAGACGAGCCGGCGCACGCACGCGGAGGTGTGGCCGGCCGAGCCGATGCCGGCGGCCGCCGCGTTCGACGCCTTCGCGGCGCTGCGTCCGGTGATCCTCAGCGGGTGGGAGATGCCGGTGCTGCTGCGCGCCATCGCGCAAGGCCGGCCGCGCGCGGACGTCCTGGGCGACTGGGAGCGGGTGCGCGACCAGGTCCTCGCCGCGGCGCCGGGGGCGGGCCCCGCGCTGGTCGATCGCCTGGGCCATACCCTCGACCGAGTGCGCCGCGAGTGGATCGCGAGCGACCCCGGCGCCTGGCTCGATCTCCACGCCCCCTACGGCACGCTCCCGGAGCTGCGCCGCCTCGTGGCCACACCACCCCGCGCGGTGCTGGTCACCACCAAGGAGGGCGAGTTCGCGCGCCTGATCCTCGACCGCTGGGCGGTGCGATTCGCGGACGTGGAGGGCAAGGAGACCGGCGTCCACAAGTGCCTGAACCTGCGCGGGCTCATCGACGCGTGGGTCGCGGCCCATGGCCGACGGCCGCGCCTGGCTTTCGTCGAGGACCGTCTCGAGACCCTCCAGCACGTGACGACCCATCCCGACCTCGACGACGTGGCGCTCTTCCTCGCCGCGTGGGGCTACAACACCGAGGCGACGCGCGCCACCGCGGCCGCCGACCCGCGCATCCGGCTGCTCACCCTCGAGCAGTTCCGCCGCGGCCTCGCGGCCTGGCCGTGAGGCGACGCGGGGGCGGGCGCCTTGTCCGGGCGCGCCGGCTGTGGCATCGTTCTCCGCCATGAAGATCGCACGCGTCGAGGCGCTCCACTGTGACGGCGGCTGGCGGCCCTGGACCTTCGTCCGCGTCGAGACCGACGACGGGCTCGTGGGCTGGGGCGAATGCAGCGACAACCGGAGCCCGCACGGCATCGCGGGCTCGGTGCGCGACCTGACCCCGCTGCTCATCGGCCAGGATCCCCGGCCGGTCGAGCGGCTCTACTGGGACATGCTCCGCGCCACCCGCCAGAACCTGGGCGGGGTGACCCACAAGGCGATGGCGGGCATCGAGCTGGCCCTGTGGGACATCAAGGCCAAGGCGTTGGGGGTGCCGGTCTACGAGCTCTTCGGCGGCCCGCTGCACGACCGGATGCGGCTCTACTGGTCGCACTGCGGGACGACCAGAGCGCGCATGGGCCACGTGCTCGGCACCCCGCCGCTCCGCAGCTACGACGACATCACCGCGCTCGGCAAGGAAGTGGTGGCGCGCGGCTTCACCGCGCTCAAGACCAACATGGTGATCCCGGGCGATCCGGCCACCGTCTACTTCCCGGGCTTCGCGAGCGGGATCAACTCCACCGACGGCGCGCCCACGGTGGAGATCCTTGACGCGATCGAGCGGCTGATCGGCACGTTCCGCGAGGCGGTCGGACCCAAAGTCGGTCTCTGCCTCGACCTCAACTACAACTTCCGCACCGAGGGCGTGCTGCGCGTCGCCAAGCTGCTGGAGCAGTTCGACATGCAGTGGGTCGAGTACGACAACTGGGACCCGCAGGCCCTGCTGCAGATCAAGCAATCGACGACGACTAGACTCGCTTCGCTCGAGAGTCTCGTGTCCACGCGCCAGTACCGGCCATTCCTCGAGCTGCACGCCGTCGACGTCGCCATCATCGACGTGCCGTGGAACGGCTTCTCCCAGGCGGTGCAGATCGGGCGCATGGCCGAGACCTACGAGATCAACATCGCGCCTCACAACTACTACAGCCACCTCGCCGACCTCCACTCGCTCCACCTCTGCGCGGTCCTGCCCAACGTGCGCATCATGGAGATCGACATCGACGACGTGGCGTGGAAGGCGGACCTGGTGACGAAGCCGCCGGTGATCAAGGACGGCCACATCTTCCTGCCCGAGGGCCCGGGCTGGGGCGCCGAGATCAACGAGGAGGTGCTGCGGGCCCATCCGTGGCCCGGGGTCGGCGAGCGGGCGCGGAGCTTCTACGGCATGAGCCCGGAGCAGATGCGGGCGCGCCCGTCCGCGACCTGATCGGCTAGGTGACCTTGGGCTCGATCTTCCGGTGCAGGGCCTTCTCGGCCGCGCGCCAGAGGTACCACGCGGCGATGGAGCGGTAGGGCTTCCAGCGCTCGCCGTAGCGCCGGAGCTGCTTGGGGGTGGGCTGCTTGCGCCGGCCGTAGGCGATCTTGAAGCCCTCGCGCACCCCGAAGTCGTCCACCGGCAGCACGTCCGGCCGGCCGAGGGTGAAGATCAGCAGCATCTCCACCGTCCACTGCCCGACCCCGTGCAGCTCGGTGAGCCGCTCGATGAGCACCTCGTCGGAGAGCTTGTGACACGCCCGCCGCGTGGGCACGCGCCCGTCGCGCGCGGCCCGCGCGATGTGCTTGATCGCGCGGATCTTCCCCCGCGAGAATCCGGCACGGCGCATCTTGCCCGCGGGCATGGCGGCGACCGCGGGCGGCTTGGGGAACCCCCGGCCGGGGAAGAGCGCGATGAAGCGGCCGAGGATGGCCTCGGCGGCGCGCCCGTGGATCTGCTGATGCGCGATGGCGCGGACCAGCGTCTCGAACGGCTGCTGGTTCCGGATCGCGAGGCCGCAGGCGCCCACGCGGCGGATGAGCGCGCGCATCGTCGGATCGATCTTGGAGAGCTGCCGGATCGCGGGTTGGCTCATCGACGCGTGACTGTAGCACAACCCCATTGACTTCCCGCGTGCCAATGGCGACCATCCGGAAGCCATGACGATCACGCCGGTGCGCTATCCCGATCCCGCGTTCCAGATCCTCGACGAGAGCTTCGCCAAGTACCGCATCTTCAACGCGGCGGTGGAGCGCCTCGCAACCGGCTTCCGCTGGGCCGAGGGGCCGGTGTGGTTCGGGGACGGACGCTACGTGCTCTGGAGCGACATTCCCAACAATCGGATCATGCGATGGGACGAGGAGACCGGCGCGGCCTCCGTCTTCCGCAAGCCGTCGAACCACTCGAACGGCAATACCCGCGATCGCCAGGGCCGGCTCGTCACCTGCGAGCACGACAGCCGTCGGGTGACCCGCACCGAGTACGACGGGACGATCACGGTGCTGATGGACCGCTTCGAGAACAAGCGGCTCAACTCGCCCAACGACGTGGTGGTGAAGTCCGACGACAGCGTGTGGTTCACCGATCCCCCCTTCGGCATCCTCGGCAACTACGAGGGCCACGTGGCCCAGATCGACCTGCCCACCAACGTCTACCGCCTCGATCCGAAGACCGGCCAGGCCACCGTGGTCACCGGCGACGTCCCGCGGCCCAACGGCCTCTGCTTCTCGCCCGACGAGAGCCGTCTCTACGTGGTGGTGTCGGGGGCGATGCCGCGCGAGATCCGCGTGTACGACGTGGTGGCGGGCGGCACCGCGCTCGCCAACGGCCGCGTGTGGGTCAACGCGGGGGCGGGCATCCCGGACGGCATGCGCTGCGACACCGACGGCAACCTCTGGTGCGGCTGGGGCGGGGGCGAGGGGCTCGACGGCGTCGCGGTCTACAACCCCGACGGCCGCGTCATCGGCCGCATCCTGCTTCCCGAGCGTTGCGCGAATCTGTGCTTCGGCGGCCTGCGGCGCAACCGGCTCTTCCTGGCCGCGAGCCAGTCGCTCTACTCGATCTTCGTCAACACCCAGGGCGTGGTCGGCGGCTGATCGGCCGCCGATGGCGCTGCCCACCGGACTCCGCGCGTTCCGTCACGCCGATTTCCGGCGGTTCTTCGCCGCGCAGCTGGTGGCCCAGATCGGCTCGTGGATGCAGACGGTGGCCCAGTCGTGGCTGGTGCTCCAGCTCACCTCCTCGCCGCTCAAGCTGGGTCTGATCGGCACGCTCCAGTTCGGGCCGATCCTCCTCTTCTCGATCGTGTCGGGCGCCCTCGCCGATCGGCTGCCCAAGCGGCGGCTCCTGATCGTCACCCAGACCGTGCTGGGCTGCCAGGCCCTGGCGCTCGCCGCGCTGGTGGCCTCGGGTCACGTGGAGTACTGGCACGTCGCGGTGCTGGCCACCGGGGTCGGGCTCGCCAACGTGCTCGATAGCCCCGCCCGGCAGTCCTTCGTGGCGGAGATGGTCGGCCGCTCGGACCTGAGCAGCGCGGTGTCGTTGAACTCGGCCTCGTTCAACGGCGCGCGCATCGTGGGGCCGAGCATCGGCGGCCTTCTGATCGCGGCCTTCGGCGTGGCGCCCGCGTTCGTGGCCAACGGCGTCGGCTTCGCCATCGCGATCGCGATGATGGCGACCCTGCGCACCCGGGGGTTGCCGCAGCCGCGCTCGGGCGCGGGAGTGGGCGAGGAGATCCTCACCGGCATCCGCTACGTGTGGCGGAAGCCCGACATGCTACTGGCCCTGGGCCTCTGCTTCATGGTGAGCTTCTGCGTGTTCAACTTCACGGTCTACGTGCCGCTCGTGGTGCGCACCGTGCTGGGCCTCGGCGCGGAGGGCTTCGGCTTCCTGATGGCCTCGCTCGGGGTCGGCGCGGTCTCGGGCGCGCTCACCCTCGGGATGCTGGGCTCGCGCCGGCCGGCCTGGTCGCTCATGTTCGCCGCCGCCGCGGCGGCCTGCGGCGGGCTGATCGGGCTCTCGCTTGTGCACACGTTTTGGCCGGCGGTGGCGATGCTGTTCGTCACCGGCTTCTTCGGTATCGTCCTGGTGGTTTCGTGCAACACCACCATGCAGCTCGCCTCCACCGACGCGTTGCGGGGGCGGGTGATGAGCATCTACACGCTGGTGTGGGGCGGCGTCTTCCCGATCGGCGCGTTCCTGGTCGGCGCGATGTCGGAGCGCTGGGGCGTGCAGCGCGCGCTCGCCACCAACGGCACCATCGGGCTCACCGGCGTGGCCCTGCTCCTCGGCTGGTGGCGGCTGCGGGCGCGCTGAACGCCCGATTGCTG
>DASZJM010000219.1:0-45977 GCA_035948165.1 Candidatus Methylomirabilota bacterium | reverse complement strand
CCAGCCGGATCCGGCGCGCTACGTGCGCATGATGGAGTCGCGCGGCCGCACCCCCACCCAGGCGCGCGTGCGCCGGCGCTTCCTCCGCTTCTGCCGCATCGCGGCCGGCTGGCGCGTGCTGGAGGTGGGCGTGGGCAGCGGTGTCGTCGCGCGCGACCTGGCCGCCCTCGTGGGACCGCGCGGCCACGTGACCGGCGTCGACAAGAGCCGCGTGCTCATGGCGGCCGCACGGCGGGGGGCGCGCGAAGCCGGGCTCGCCGGGCACATGGCCTTCCGCCTGGGCGACGCGGCCGCGCTTCCGTTCCGGAGCGGGCGCTTCGACGCCGCGCTCGCGGTGACGGTCCTGCTCCACGTCGCGCGCCCGCAGGCGATGCTCCGCGAGCTGGTGCGGGTGACCCGGCCGGGCGGCGTGGTGGGGCTGCAGGACCAGGACTTCGGCACCCAGGTGCTGGATCACCCCGATCGCGCGCTCACGCGCCTCATCTTCGAGGGGGTGGCGGATCGGATGTATCCCGAGCCCTACTCCGGCCGGACCCTGGTGCGGCGATTGGTGGAGCTGGGGCTCGAGCGGGTGCGCCTGCTGACCGACGTCTACCAGGTGCGGAGCCTCGACCCGTTCACCCACAGCCTGCTCAAGCGGCGGGCCGAGATCGCCATGCGGTTCGGGCTGATCGGCGCCCGGCGGGCGGCCGGGTGGCTGGACGCCATCGAGCGTGCCGACGCGGCCGGCCACTTCGTCTTCACTTTCAACTATTACGGTGCCACCGGCTCCAAGCCGGGTCGAAGCGCGCCTGGCTGATCCGCGGGTCCCGGCCTCTAGTCCTGGCCGAGAGTCGGTTGAGCGGTGTTCGAGGGCCTCCGGCATATACTGGAATTCACCCCATGAGCACCCTCAGAGCCGGCCCCGGCTCCGGCGGCGACGCGCTCGAATCGCGACTGCGCGAGACCGCGGCCCTCCTCTCGGTCGCGCGGGTCGCCAGCTCGACCACCGATTTTCGCGAGGCCCTCCGGCTGATCTGCCGCGAGCTCGGCCAGCTGACCGGTGCCGAGACCGTCGCGGCCTACGTCCGGCAGTCGGCGGGGAGCGAGCTCACCCCGATGGCCGCCTACCACGTCCCGAAGCACGCGCTCGAGGCGCTCGCCGGCGCCCGGCTGACGGTCGGAGACCAGCACGGGTTCGACGCGGTCTTCCGGAGCGGCCAGATCATCTGGAGCGACGACCTGCCGTCCGATCCGCGCTTCGCCATCGAGCTCTTCCGCCGCTTCCCGCACCAGTCGGGCCTCATCATCCCGCTCTTCCTCGACGGCCAGGTGGCGGGCGCGTTCTACCTGGTGTGGTGGAAGGCGCGGCGGCGCTTCGAGGAGTCGGAGCTGGCGCCGCTCCAGGCGATCGGCGAGCAAACCGGCGTCCTCCTGCGCAACGCCCGGCTGCACGACGCGCTGAACGCGCGCGCGAGCCGCCTGCGCACCCTGACCCGGCTGAACCAGCTGGTGTCCTCCTCCCTCGAGCCGGACGAGGTGCTGGCCGGCATCGCGGCCGCCGCCGCCGAGCTGATGCAAGTGCCGGTGGTCTCGGTGTGGGTGGTCGACGCCGCCCTCAAGCGGCTCGACGCGCGGGCCTTCGCGGGGCCGTCCGGTGTCCCCGACTTCCCGCGACGCTCCTTCGAGGTGGGGGAGGGCGACGTGGGCTGGGTCGCGGCCCAGCGCCGCGCCCTCGAGATCCACGACGTCACGACGGACGCGCGGGTGACGAACCGGGAGTGGTGGGCGGCCCACGGGTTCAAGAGCTTCCTGGGGGTGCCGATCATCTTCCAGGACCTGCTGCTGGGCGTGCTCGTCATGGGTGGGCGGGAGCCGCTCCGCCTCGCGATCGACGACGAGGAGCTGCTGGACGTCTTCGTCACCCAGTCCGCCTCGGCCATCGCCAAGGCGCGCCTCTTCCAGGACATCCAGGATCGCCGGAAGCTCACCGAGGATCTCTACGCCCTGACCCAGGCGATGGATCACTCGATGGACCTCCAGGAGCGCGTGGAGATCTTCGCGGCGGCGGCCGAGCGCGCGCTCTACTTCGAGCGGCTCAACGTCTGGCTCATGGAGGCCGACGGCGCCACCCTCCGGCTGGTCGCGGGCACCGACGTGCGGCCCGAGACGCCCCGGCTCCTCCCGCTCGGCGCGGTGGGCGGCTTCCGCGCGGTGTGGGACTCGGGCATCACCCTCATGGTGGCGGACGACGAGCAGCTCGCGCGGGTGCCGTCGCTGCCGCGCGAGTGGCACCACCACCCGGTCCTGCGCACGCGGCGCTTCGCGGTGGTGCCGCTGCTGGTGCAGGGCCGCCCGGTCGGGGTGGTGAGCGTCGACAACAAGCCGAGCCGGCGGCCGATCACCCGGCGCGGCGTCGCCCACCTCGAGCTCTTCTGCCAGCAGCTCGCGACCTCGGTCAACAACGCACGCCTCTACGGCGAGACCCGCCAGCGCGAGCGCGACGCGACCTTGCTCCTCGAGGTCACCCGCAAGCTCTCCTCCACCCTCGAGCTGGACGCGGTGCTCGACCTGGTGGCCGACGGCACGATCGAGGCGCTCGGCTGCGCGGCGGCCGGCTTCTACCGCTGGGACGCCTCCCGCGGCGGGCTCGTCTTCGTGCGCGGCCGCAACCACCCGGAGAGCTTCTCCCGCCCGCTGGTGATGAAGGCGGGCGAGGGGATCACCGGGCGCGCCTACGCGGAGCGGCGCCCGGCCTGGACCAACGACCGGCTCGCCGACCGCACCCTCGCCTACGCGGCCGGCAACGCGGAGGCCATGCGGCGCAGGGACGCGCCGCGCGCGTACCTCGCGGTGCCGATCATGATCCGCGACGAGGTCTTCGGCGTGCTGGGCGGCTCCTACTTCGACCCGCACGTCTTCACCGAGCGCGAAGTCAACCTGCTCGCGAGCCTGGCCGCCCAGGGCGCGGTGGCCATCGAGAACGCGCGGCTGTACTCGGCCACCCAGCAGAACCTGGCCGGCGCCGCGCTGCTGAACGCGGCGGCCCGCACGCTGCACCGCACGCTCGACGTGAAGCGGCTGCTGCCCGAAGCGGCCGGGACGCTCGGGCAGACCTTCGGCGCGAGCCGGGTCGGCATCGTCCTCTTCCAGGAGCCGGGCAGCGCGGGCGGCGAGACCATCGTGTGGGGCGACTGGGCCCCCGAGGCGGTGCGCGCGCTGGCCGAGCCGCTGCGCCGCCGCGAGGCACCCCTGCTGATCCCCGACACCGGGGCGCGGGCCGACCTCCTCCGGACCGGGCACCTCGAGCGGGGCGGTGGACTGGCCGGCTTCCCGGTGCGCGGCCGGAGCCGGGTGCTGGGCGGGCTCCTCCTGCTGTTCGCGGCGCCGCGCGCGCTGACCGAGGCCGAGACCCGGCTGCTCGCCGCCTACGCGGACCAGCTCGCGATGGCCCTCGACAACGCGAGTCTCTTCGAGAACGCGGAGAACCAGAAGACCCAGCTCGAGCAGGTCTTCGCCTCGACCTCGGACGGCTTCCTGGTGCTGGACCTCGACCGTCGGGTGGTGGCGCTCAACCAGCGCGGCGGCGAGCTGCTCGGGGTCGACGCGCCCGCGATGATCGGCCGGCCGTTCGCGCACCTGGTGGAGACGGTCGGGCGGGCGGTGGACTGGGACGCGGCGGGCGGGCCGGCCCTGGCCGCCGCCCTCGAGCGCGCGGGGGAGAGCGCCGACGGCGATCTGGAGATCGCGGGGTCGGAGCGGCGCACCCTCCGCTGGATGCGCACGCCCACCCGGGACCTGCTGGGCGACGAGGTCGGGGTCACGGTGAGCCTGCGCGACGTCACCCGCGAGCGGGAGATCGACCGCATGAAGACCGAGTTCGTCTCCACCGTCTCCCACGAGCTGCGGACGCCGCTCGCGTCCATCAAGGGGTCGCTCCACCTGCTCCTGTCCGACGAGCAGCTCGTGCTGGACGAGACCCAGCGCCGGCTCGTCGACATCTCGCTGAAGAACACCGACCGGCTCATCCGGCTGATCAACAACATCCTCGACATCTCCAAGATGGAGGCCGGCCACATCCACCTGGATCTGGAAACGCACCGGCCGCTCGACTTCGTGGAGCTGGCGGTGGACGGCATCCGCGGCTTCGCCGACTCGCGGCGCATCTCGATCGAGACCCAGGTCGCGGCGGACCTGCCCTCGGTGCGCGTCGACTTCGACCGGATGGTGCAGGTGGTCACCAACCTGCTCTCGAACGCGATCAAGTTCTCGCCGGAGCAGGAGCGGGTGACGGTGGGGGCGCGCCGGTCCGGCGCGGAGCTCGAGATCTGGGTGAGCGACCACGGCCGCGGGATCGCGGCGGATGACGTGGGGCGGCTCTTCCGCAAGTTCCAGCAGCTCGACGGGAGCAACGTGCGCGCGGTGGGCGGCACCGGCCTCGGGCTCGCCATCTGTCGCGGGATCGTGGAGGAGCACGGCGGGCGCATCGGGGTGGAGAGCCAGGTCGGGGCGGGGGCCACCTTCACGGTACGCCTGCCGGTGCCGGGCGCGGCCGCGGTGGTTCCCGGGGACGCGGCGCCGGCCGAGGGGAAGGCGGCCGCCCCGCTGGTGCTGGTGGTCGACGACGAGCCCGACGTGCGCGGCCTCATGCGCGACGTGCTGCAGCTCTCGGGCTTCCGCGTGATCGAGGCGGGCCGCGTGCTCGAAGGGGTGGAGCTCGCGCGGCAGCAGCATCCCGACGTGATCACGATGGACCTGATGCTGCCCGATCTGGACGGCTTCGAGGCCATCCGGCTCCTGCGCGAGCAGCCGGAGACGCGCGAGACCCCGGTGGTGGTGCTCAGCGCGATCGAGGTGGAGCCCGGCGATCCGCGGGCCCTCGGGGCCACCGTGTGCCTGACCAAGCCGTTCAGCTCGGCCGACCTGCTCGGCGCGATCCGCTCGCGCCTGCGGCCCGCGAACGGAGGCGGCGCGTGACCGCGGCCCGCATCCTGGTGGTGGACGACGAGATCGACATCAGCACGATCCTGACCGTGACCCTGCGGCGGGCCGGCTACGAGGTCGCGAGCGCGGCGGACGGGATCGAGGCGATCGAGGCCATCAAGCGGCAGGCGCCCGACCTGGTCCTGCTCGACGTCATGATGCCGCGCGCCGACGGGCTCGAGACCCTCCGGCGCATCCGGGAGCATCCGCCCACCGCGCAGGTGCCGGTCATCATGCTCACCGCGCGCTCCCGGCTCACCGACAAGATGAAGGGCTTCGAGCGGGGCGCCGACGACTACGTGGCCAAGCCCTTCGAGCCCGCCGAGATCCTGGCCCGGGTCGCGGCCCAGCTCAAGCGCTCCACCCACTCGCGGGTGGTGAGCCCGCTGCTCAGCGTGCTCGGCGACTGGTTCACCGCCGAGCGCATGGCGCAGCTCGGGCGGGATCTGGAGGCCGCGCGCGACATCCAGGAGCGCCTCCTGCCGCCGGTGCCCGCGACGGTGGCCGGGCTCGAGGCGGGCGCGATGCTGCGCTCCTCCACCGTGGTGGGCGGCGACTTCTTCGACATCGTCCCGATGGGCGATCGGCTGGGCGTCGCGGTCGGCGACGTCTCGGGCAAGGGGATTCCCGCCGCGCTCCTCATGGTGATGGCCCGCACCCTGCTGCGCGAGATCGCGCGGAGCCTCGGCGAGCCGGGCCCGGTGCTGGCCGGGCTCAACCGCTCACTCTGCCGCGACATGCCGCCCTCGATGTTCGTGACCTTGATCCTGGCGGTGCTGGACCCGAGCGACCCGGGGCGCGTGGTCCTGTCGAGCGCGGGCCATCCCGATCCGGTGGTGGTGCGCGCGAGCGGCGACGCGGAGGTGGCCGCGCTCGGGGAGGCGGCGGGCACGCCGCTCGGGGTGCTCGACGATGCGGTGTTCGGCCAGGCCACCTTGACGCTCGATCGCGGCGACACGCTGGTGCTCCTGACCGACGGCATTCTCGAGGCGCAGGAAGAGGCCGGCGGCCGACCGGGGGCGCGGGTGATCCTGTCGCTCCTCGCGCGCGAGCGGGCCCTGCCGCCGCCGGCGGTGGCCCGGGCGCTCTGCGAGGACGTGCTCCGGCGCGGCGGCGCGCGGATCCAGGACGACATGACGGTGTTCGTGCTGCGAAACCCCGCCGGCCCTGCGTGATGCGTCTCGTCGCGGTCCTGCTCGGCCTCGCGGCCGGCGTCTCGTCCGCCGCCGCGCGCGTCCGCTGAGATCGCCGGCTACGGAGTCTTGGCGCGGATGGCCTTGGCCTGCGCCTCGAGGGGCGCGGCCTCGGCCTCGCGGTTGGTCTGCTTGAGCAGGGTCGCGTACGCCTCGAGGCTCTCGGCCACGTCCGGATGGTCGGGACCGAGCGACTTGCGCTGGAGGGTGAGCGCCCACTGGTAGAGCGGCTCGGCCTGCGCGAAGCGGCTCTGGTCGCGATAGAGCGAGGCGAGGTCGACGATGGTCGCGGCCACCTGCGGGTGCTCGGGCCCGAGCACCTTCTCGCCGATGGCCTGGGCGCGGCGGAAGACCGGCTCGGCCTGGGCGAAGCGGCCCTGCCGGCGGTAGAGCGTGCCGAGCCCGTCCAGATCGAGGGCCACCCACGGCGACTCGGGCCCGAGCCGCTTCTCGTCGATCGCGAGCGCGCGCTGGAACGAGGGCTCCGCCTCCGCGTAGCGGCTCTGCAGATCCTGGGCCTGGCCGAGCGCCCGCAGGCTCCGCGCCAGGTCCGGATGCTCGGGGCCGAGCGCCTTCTCCTGGATGGCGAGCGCGCGCCGGGCCAGCGGCTCCGCCTGGGCCGCGTTCCGGCGGAGCACCGCGACCTCGGCCAGCCCGGTCACCGCGGCGGCCACGTCGGGATGCTCGGGGCCGAGGCTCTTCTCGCGAATGGCGAGCTCGCGCCGGCCGAGCGTCTCGGCCTCCGCGTACCGGCCGCGCTCGCGCGCGAGGCCGGCCAGCGGCTCGAGCGCGGCGGCCACGTCGGGATGCTCGGGGCCGAGCGCCTTCTCGGCCACCGCCAGCGCGCGGCGGGCGAGGGGCTCGGCGCGCGCCCACTGGCCCTGCTCGACGTACAGGAGAGCGAGGGTCACGAGCGGGGCGATGACGTCGGGGTGCTCCGGGCCCAGGCGGCTCTCGCGGATGGCGAGCGCCCGCTGCGCGAGCTGGTCGGCCTCGACGTAGCGGCTCTGCGGACGATAGAGCGCGGCCAGGCCGGCGAGGCTCGTGGCCACGTCGACGTGGTTGGGCCCCAGCACCTTCTCGCGGATCGCCAGCGCCCGGCGGCTGCGCACCTCCGCGTCGACGAAGCGCCCCTGACGGCGCTCGAGCGCGGCCAGCACCTGGAGGACCTGGGCCACCTCGGGGTGCTCCGGGCCCAGGACCCGCTCGTCGATCGCGAGCGCGCGCCGGAGCAGCGGCTCCGCCTGGGCGTAGCGGCCCTGGGCGGTCCCGAGGCTGCCGAGCGCGGTGAGGGCGGCGGCCACTTCCGGGTGATCGGGTCCGAGCGCGCCCTCCGTGATGCCGAGCGCGCGGCCGAGCAGGGGCTCGGCCTTGCCGTAGCTGCCCGCGGCCTGGTAGGCGGAGCCGAGCAGCCCCAGGCTCAGGGCCACCCGCGGATCCTGCGCCCCGCCCGCCTGCTCGGCGCGCTCCACCGCGGTGGTGAAGAGGCGCTCGGCCTCCGCGTAGCGGCCGAGCTGGAACGCGCGGTCGCCCGCCGACATGGGCGCGTCCCAGCTCGCGGGGTCGCCGGACGGCTGGGCCGAGGCGGAGACGGCCACGAGCAGGATCACGAATGCGGAGACCGCGGCGAGCGCGCGACGCACGGCTAGTTGCGCTTGCTGGCCTTCGTCAGCGGCAGCGCGCCCTCGAGCTCACCCTTCATCATCGGATGCTGGTTGCCGCCCACCGCGCGCGACTTCCGGCTGACCTCCTGGGTGAGGTACTCGTAGAGCTCCTGCAGCGAGACGATGCCGTCGCGGTTGAGGTCGGCGTAGCCCTGCAGGCCGCGCACCAGGTAGTAGGTGAAGAGCCCGTGGCCCAGCTCGGGCAGCTCCACCGACACCTCGGACGGCCGCGAAGCGGTCACGATCGCGCGGCCCTTCGAGCGGGTGAGCCGCTCCAGGAAGATGTCGTCCACGTTGACCGCGCGCGTCTTGGTCGAGGCGAAGGTGCGGCCGCCCGCCGCGCCGCTGTAGCAGGCGTCGAGGAACACGGTGATCCGCTCGGCCTCGATGCGGGCCAGCACGTTCTGCATCTCGTCCATCGGGAGCGCGGTCGAGTAGAGGTCGTCGGGATCCGCGTCGCTCGGCACCAGGTACTTGGAGAGCCCATCCCGCTCGACGCCGCGCTGGTCGACCTCGGAGGCCCCGTGGCCCGCGAAGTAGATCACCACCAGGTCGTCCTTGTGCGCCGAGCGCGCCAGGAACGTCCCGAGCGCCCACTTGATGTTGCGCAGGGTGGGCTTGCGCTCGGTCTTGTCGGTGAGCAGGAGGATGTTCTCCTTCTTGAAGCCGCCGGAGGCGATCAGGGTCTGGTAGATCGCGTCGGCGTCCGCCACCGGGTAGCGGAGCTTCGGCACCGCGGTGGATTCATAGCCGCCGACGCCGATGATCACCGCCCACTGGGTGGAGGGCGGCGGGGGCGCGACCGCGGGCGGGGCCGCCGGCGCGGCCGCCTTCGGCCGCTCTAGGATCACGGTGCGGATCTCCTGGCGCGCGGTGCCGTCCGGCTCGAGCGCGGTGATGACGATCGCGTTCGGCCCCTCGCGCAGGGTGAGGGGGGCGCTGACCGCCATCGACTTCTGCGGGCTCCGCTCGTCCTGCCGGTGCACCTCGGAGCCGTTCAGCGCCACCGTGATCCGGCTGATCCCCTTGCTCGACCGCGCGACCGCGGCCACCACGCTCGCGTCGTCGGTCACCCGCGAGCGGTCCTCGGGGTAGCGCACGTCGACCGCCAGGGGCACCGCCTTCTCCAGGTAGACGGTCCGCATCTCCTGGTGCATGGTCCCGTCGATCTCCGCCGCGGTCACCACGAGGGTGTTCTGACCCTCGACGAGCTTGACCGGAAGGTTCACCGCCATCGCGGGCTGCTGGGCCCGGTTGTCCTGGCGCCAGAGCTCGACCCCGTTGGCGGTGATCAGGACCTGGCGGACGCCGGTCCCGCCGTGCACGAGACCCGCGAACGTGACCGTCTCCTGGTCCACGCGTGACTGATTGGTCGGCGTCGAGATCACGATCCGGAACGCGGGCGCGGGGGAGCCCGGCGGGATCGCCGCGACCACCGTGGGCGGGGTGAGGGGAGTCGGCGGAGTCACCGGCGCGGCCCGCACCGGCTCGGACGTGGCCGGGGGCGGCGTGGTCGGCGTCGGCGCTGCCACGATGGCCGGCGCCGCGACGGCGGGCGGCCGCGCGGGCGTGGGGGCCGCTGGCGTCGGCGCGCTCGGAGGCGGCGGGGCGACCGGCGCGCTCGCGCTCGAGGGCGGCGGAGCGGACGGGGCGGTGACCGCGGGCGGTCCTGTCGGCGCGGCCGGTGCCGCCGGCGTGGGTGACAGCGTGGCGGCGGGCGGGGCGCTCGCGACCGGCGGCGGAGCGGTTGTTGTGGGCGTCGCAGGCACCGGCGCGCTCGCCGCCGGCGGCGGCGCGGCCGCCACCGCGGTGGTGGGCTTCTCGTAGAACAGCACGCGACCCTGCTGGCGCATGACCCCGGAGGCATCGGTGGCGGTGACGATCAGGTTGTTCTCGCCCTCGACGAGCTTGATCGGCATGCTGAGCGGCACGTCCTTGCCGGGCGTGCCGGGCTCTTCCTGCTGGGCGACCTCGGCGCCGTTCAGCGTAACCGCAATGCGGAGCGGGCCGGCGCCGCCGGTCACCTTCCCGGTGAGGGTGACGCGGTCGGTGCTCACGCGCCCCTTGTCCTTGGGATCGATGAGGACGACGCCCAGCGGGGACGGCCCGGGCCGGTCGAGTGCGACCGCCTGGAAGGCGAACCCGCCCAGGTCGCTCCCGTCGGCCCGCACCAGCTGCTGGACCGCGGGGGCGTACCAGAACGCGAGCTCGATCCGCCGTGACTGCGGCGAAGCGGCGAGGAACCGCGGCTCCAGAACCTGCACGATGCGATACGCCTTGAACACGCCCGCGGGCACGCGCACGTCCTCGTACGCCTCCACGCGCCAGCTCAGCCGGGCGAGGCTCTGGCCGTACTGCGGGTCCGGCGTCTTGAAGGTGAGCCAGCTCACACCCCACTGGCCGACCTCGAGCGGCCAGTTGAGCGCGGGCGGCGGCTCCATCTCGAGCAGGGTCTTGCCCCCGCGAACGACCCTGGCCACGCCGAGGTCCCGGGTGAGGTGGACCTCACGCCCGCCGTCCGCCGCGAACACGTAGCGGCCGTTGTCGATCCGGATCAGGTCGTAGGCCCCGTCGCTGCGGATCCACTTCTCGCCGACCGTGTAGCTTGGCCGCTCGGCGCGGGGCGTCTGGGCCCAGGCGGTGGCGGCGCCGCCGAGGAGGACCAGGGCGAGGAGGGCGATCGGGAGTGTGCGCTTACTCGGTTGCTCCCACATCATCACAATCGGGGCTTCTCCGGTCTTCCACGGCCGGTGATGGCAGGCATGGCGCTTCGCGTTGCAGTAGAGACTAAGCCCATCCGGCTGGGGTGTCAACGAACCGGAAACCGGGAATATCCTTGACTCGCCCGGTCTCCTGGACCAAGGTAATGATCGCTTTCCGACGAGGGTCCAGGAGGGAGCCCATGCACGTGATCTCGACCACCCGATCGACCGCCCTCGCGCTCGCCGCCGTCGCGCTCGCCGCCCTCGGCGGCTGCGCCGAGATGCCGGGGAAGGAAGCCGAGGAGCCGACCCGACCGCGCGTGTTCGTCGCCAACGAGAGCTCGAACACGGTGACGGTGGTGGACGGCGAGTCCTTCCAGGTCGTCGGCACGGTAGACGCGCGCAACCACGCCACCCACGATCTGGCCGTGTCGCGCGACGGGCGCTGGCTCTTCGCCACCAACCTCGCCTCGGGTCGCCTCTCCGCCATCAACACGCGCTCGATGGAGACGGTGGCCTCGATCGCCACCGGCGATCGGGCGCACGTGGTCACGCTGACCAACGACAACCGGCAGGCGTGGGTGGCCAACATCGGGGACAACACCATCTCGGTGGTGGACACCACCACGTTCCGGATCCTCGGCACCATCGCGGTGGGCAAGGGCCCGACCGGGCTCACCTTCTCGCGCGACGGGCGCTTCGCCTACGTGAGCAATCAAGGCGACAAGACGGTGGAGGTGGTCGACACCGCTTCCCATCGGGTCATCAAGGCAATCCCGGTCGGGACGAACCCGCACTTCCTGGTGCTGGGCCCCGACGGCCGCATCTGGGGCACCAACACCGGCGGCACCGACATCTACGTGATCGATCCCGGGACGCAGGACAAGATCGCCTCGATCAATGTGGGGCCGTCGCCGCAGCAGATCGCCTTCGGCTTCAAGGGTCTCCAGGGGCCGAACGCCTACGTCACGGTGGCGGGCCTGAACCGGGTGGTGGTCCTGAGCGCGGACCCGGCCAACCTGCGCATCCTCGAGCAGATCGACGTCGGTCAGCGCCCCAACGGCATCTCGGGCAACCGGGAGGGCACGCGGCTCTTCGTCGTCCACGAAATCTCCAACGATCTGAAGGTCATCGACACCGGCAGCAGCGCGGTGCTGGCCACGGTGCCGGTCGGGCGCAAGCCGATCCGCGTCGTGTTCCACGGCAGCTGAGGCGCGCGGCGATGTCGCGATCGATCGGTTGGCTGGTGGCCGGGCTCCTGGGAGCGGTGCTCGCCGCGGTGGCGATCGCCCCGCGGCCCGCGGAGGCGCAGGGTCAGCCGGTGGGCACCGCGCAGAACGCGATCGGCACGCTGGTCGTGGTGCGGACCGACGGCATCGAGCACCGGCTGCAGGGGAAGGGCACGCTGCCGCTCTACGAGGGCGACGCGCTCCGCACCGAGGCCGCGAGTCAGGCCCTGATCCAGCTCCGGCCCGGCATGCCGGTCGCCCTCAACGAGAACACCACGGTCCGGATCCTCTCGCGTTGGGAGAAGAGCGCGCCGGGCAGCGGGACGATCCGCATCCTGCGGGTGAGCCGGGGTGAGCTCTGGACCAAGGCCGGCACCGGCGAGCGGCAGCTCGAGATCGAGACCCCCGCCGCGGTGGCCACCGGGCGCGACGCCGAGTTCGACCTCAAGGTGGCCGACGACGGCCAGAGCGCGGTCACGGTGGTGCAGGGCACCGTCGATTTCGCCACGCCCTTCGGGCAATGCGCGGTGCGGGCCGGGACCGGGAGCATCGGGGCGCGCGGGGCGGCGTGCACCGCGCCTCAGCCCGCGAACGCGGCGGCCGCGATCGGCTGGAAGCAGGCGGTGTCGCAGTGACGCGGGCCGCGGGTCAGCCGAAGATCAGGTAGAGCGCGAGGCCGAGCAGGCCGAGCCACACCAGGATCCCGACCGCGGCGGTGCGCTGGCCCTCGGCGGGCTTGCCGTAGCGGCGGTGGCCGACGCCCACGCTCGTGACGATGACGAGGACGAGCGCGCCGGCCACGAAGAGCACATCAGCGATGCCGGCCTGCTCGCCCATGCTAGCCGGCGGGCGGCGGGTCGACGCTCATCGCGCCGGGGTGCCGAGGGGAGGACGCGCGATCTCCCGGATGGCTTCGATCCGGGCGCTGCGCTCGAGGTCGTCGGCGTCGAAGACGACCTCGCGCTGGTCCTGCGAGCGGATCACGTAGGCGGGACCCGTGCCGTCGGGGAAGGCGTGGGTGCGCTCGAGCCGCACCACGACGCCGAGCGCGGCCCCGTCCGACATGCGGCTCAGCGTGTCGCCGACCCGGAAGAAGAAGGTCCAGTCGCTCTGGCCCCGGGAGCGCGACGGGCGCGCGGGCGCGGCGGCCGGCGCGGTGTCGGTCTGCGGCGCCGCCGAGTCGAGCGCGGCGGCCGCGGGGCCCGGCTCGGAGCGGGGCGTGGCCGCGCGATGAGAGCGACCGAGGAGCATCGTGAGCGAGACGATGACCGCGAGGAGCCCGATGATCACGCCGCCCAGCAGCTTGAACCGGAGCGAGGGCATGTCGCTCGAGAGAGCAAGAAGAGGGCCAGCCCGGCCAGCAACCGGGACGGGCGTTTAGAGCGCGTCAAGCGCCCGCGCGGCCGCCGGGATGACCAAGTCTTGGCACCCGCCTGACAAGCTCTGGAGGCCGAGCGTCGCCAAGGGGCCCAACTGGCTGATTTTGGGCGGTCGGTTCGCTGGCTCAGCTCTTGCTATGTCAGCTGGGCATGATACTCACGACGGTCCTCACGGTAGTGTTCGTGGGAGTGAGCTCGGTGATGCTCTGGCTCGCGATCGGCGCGGACTAAGGGAGAATCGGTCATGGAGACGCGGGTCGACGAGAAGGTCTCGCTGGAGGCGGTGATGAAGCGCGGGGCGCTCGTGTGCGTCGTGGCGCTGGGCGGCGTCGCGGTGGGGCTCGCGGTGTGGGCCCTCCGTCGCTGGCAGGACGAGCGGGAGTACCAGGCGTGGCGGGCGTCGGTGAGCTCCGACCCCTACCGCCGCGACCGCAACGGCTACCCGGTCGGCGCCCAGCTCGGCTACTCGCGCTCCCGGTAGCGCGCCCCGCCCTCCGCCGCCCGCTGCGGGGCGGCTCCGCACCTGCCCGGATCCCCTGCATCCCGCTGCTATACTGACTGAAGCATGAGCCCAGCGGCATCCGGCCGCTTCTCCATGTCGAGCGAGGCCGAGCATCTGGCCCGCCTGCGCGCGTGGCTCCGCGAGGCGCTCGCGGATCTGGGCGTGGACCGGGCCACCCGGGCGGAGCTCGTGCTCGCGGTCGGCGAGCTGTGCGCCAACTCGATCGAGCACGCCTACGAGGGGCGGGCCGGGCAGCCCATTCACGTCTCGGTCCTCGGCCACCCCGACCGGCTGGTCATCGAGGTGGAGGACTTCGGGCGATCGTTCGACCGTGAGCGGTACGTCGAGCCGGACCTCGACTCGGTGCCCGACCACGGGCTGGGGATCCACCTCGTGCATCGGATCGCGGACTCGGTCGCGATCGACGTGCAGCGCGAGCGGGGAACCCGGTGGACCCTCGTTAAGTACCGGCCGGGCGCGCGCTCGGCCGATGGTTCGTCGGACGGCGGCGCACCGCCGCCCGCCTCAGGAGAGATCATGGACATCGAAGTGACCGACTCGGCCGGAATCAAGCTGGTTGCCCCGCGGGGCGACCTGGACATGGCGGCGGCCGAGCAGATGAAGCGGACGCTAGTCAAGCTGGTGGACGATGGCAATCGCAAGGTGCTGGTCGACCTGGGGCAGGTGGGTTACGTCGACAGCTCGGGCATGGGCGCGCTGGTGGCCTCGCTGAAGCACGCCCGCGCCGCGGGCGGCGAGCTGCGCCTCTGCGCCCTGCAGGACGACGTGCGCGCGATCTTCGAGATGACCCGGCTCAACAAGGCGGTCACCATTCACCCCAGCCGATCGGAGGCGCTCGGGGCGTGGGCTTGACCGGGCGACTGGTCGCCCTGGCCCTGCTCGCGGGGCTCGGCGGGACGTCGGTGCCCGCGGGCGACGTCGCGGCCGCCGCCCCGGTGCGGCCCCTCGCGGGCGTCCGCACCTGGGTCGTCTACTACGGCGACGCGCCGGCGGCGGCGCGGGATCTCGCGCGCTTCGACGTGGTCGTGCTCGATCCCCACGGTCATCCCCCGCTGCCGCTGGTGAAGCGGTACGGCTCGCTGGTGCTGAGCTACGTGAGCCTCGGCGAGATGAACACGCAGCATCCCGAGTTCGCCGCGGTCGCAGCCGAGCCGTGGGTGTTGGCCGCCAACCCGAGCTGGCCCGACGCGCGGGGTCTCGACGTGGGGGCGCCCGCCTACGAGCGCTGGCTGCTGGACCGGGTGGTGCCGGCGGCGCTCGCGGAGCCGGTCAACGGGCTCTTCCTCGACACCGCCGACTCCGCGCTGGAGCGCGAGCGGGTGGATCCGCGGCGCTACGCGGGCGCGGGCCGCGCCCTCGAGCGCGTGCTCCGCGAGCTGAAGCGGCGGAACCCGCGCGCGGTCCTCCTCCTGAACGGCGGCCTCCCGCTCGCCGAGCGGCTGGTCGGGGTGGTGGACGGGGTCGCGCTCGAGTCGGTGTGGACCGACTACGACTTCAAGGCCAAGGCCTACCGCGTGCGGCCCGCGGACGACGCGGAGTCGCGCGCGGCCCAGCTCGGCCGGGTGGCCGCGCTCGGCATGACCGCGTTTACTCTCGAATACGCGGGCGAATACGCGGGAGCCGACGGCGGCCTCGCGCCCGCCGAGATGATCCGCCGCGCGCGGGCGCGCGGGTTCGTCCCGTACGTGTCCACCATCGGGCTCGACCAGGTCTCCACCCACACCCTCGCGCCGTGAGCGGGCGGATCTCGCGCCGCGCGCTGCTGGGCGGCACCGCCGCGCTGGCGGGAGCCCGGGCGCTGGGGCGTCCCGCCCGCGCCGCGGAGGCGGCCGGCGACGCGCCCACCGAGCTGCCGCGCTACGTGCTCGCCCTCTACAAGTCGTCCGAGCTCGACAACGACGTGCAGGGCAGGCGAGGCAAGAGCGCGACCCGCAACGAGGTGCACGGCTGGGCCCAGATGCCGCTCAACTGGCTCGGGCTCATGGTCGAGTACCACGACATCGATCAGGGGCTGCCGGACGAGCGTGCGATGGCGCGGTACCGCGGCGTCGTCACCTGGTTCCAGACCGAGGAGATCGCGGAGCCGCTCGCCTACCTGCGCTGGCTGGGCGCCCAGATGCGCGCGGGACGCCGGGTGGTGATCCTCGGCTACCTGGGCGCGCTGCGCGACCGGCGCACCCTGCGCACCCTCGACCTCGCCCAGATCAACGAGGCGCTGGCGCCGAGCGGGCTCGAGTTCCTCGGCAACTGGACCGGCAACCAGCACGTCATCGAGCTGCGCCGCAAGGACCACATGATGGACTTCGAGCGCCCGCTGCCGCCGGGGCTGCCGTACTACCAGCAGGTGGTCTGCCGGCGCGCCGACAGCCGGCCGCACCTGGTGCTGGCCCGCCGCGACCTGCCGAACTCGGAGAGCCACCTGGTCGTCACCGGGCCGTGGGGCGGGTTCGCGGCGGCGGAGTACGCGCAGTTCCAGTTCCCCGGCGAGGGCGGCGCGCAGTGGTGCATCGATCCCTTCGCGTTCTTCCGCGAGGCGCTGGGGGTGGGGGACTGGCCGCGACCGGACACCACGACCCTGTGCGGCCGCCGGATCTTCTACAACCACATCGACGGCGACGGGCTGCGCAACCGGTCCGAGGTCCGCGGCGGGATTTCGAGCGGCCAGGTGATCCTCGAGGAGATCCTCTCGCGCTACCGGCTGCCCACCAGCGTCTCGGTGGTGGTGGCCGAGATCGAGCCGACGCTGCTCGGCTCGCCCGCGTTCCACGAGCTGGCCCGCGCGATCTACGCGCTGCCCAACGTCGAGGCGGGCAGCCACTCCTACACCCACCCGCTCGACTGGGAGAAGCGCACGCGCAGCTTCGCGCCCGCCGGGGTGCCCTACTCGGTCGAGACCGAGACCGCCGGAGCGATCCGCTACATGGAGGAGCGGCTGCTGCCGACCGGCAAGCGAGTGCGGCTCTTCCAGTGGTCCGGATCGACCCGCGTGACCGAGGACGCGATCGCGATCCTCGACCGGCTCGGGGTGCCCAACATCAACGGCGGCGACACCATGCGGGACCGCGAGTGGCCGAGCTACACCCACGTGGCGCCGCTCATGCGCCAGGTGGGACGGCACTGGCAGACCTACGCCTCGGCCTCCAACGAGAACCTCTACACGCATCTGTGGACCGGGCCGTTCTACGGCTTCCGCCACGTGATCGACACCTACGAGAACACCGAGCGCCCGCGCCGGGTCGCACCGGTGAACCTCTACTACCACTACTACTCGGGCGAGCGCGTGGCCTCCTTGGCCGCGCTGCACTACGTGCACGAGTGGGTCCTGCGCCAGCCGCTGGCGCGGATCTTCACCAGCGAGTACCTGGCCATCGTGGAGGGCTTCCGCACCGCGCGGATCGCGCGCACCGGGGACGGCTGGCGGATCTGGGGCCACGGCGCGCTCCCCACCGTGCGCTTCGACGACACGCGCGCCCACCTGGATCTCGACCGCTCGTCGGGCGTGCTCGGCTACCTGCATCACCAGGGTGCGCTCTACGTCCACCTCGCCGGCCCGGGGCCGGCGCTCATCGTGCTGCGCGACCGCCCGCCCGCGAGCCCCTATCTGGTCCAGGCGAGCCACCGGGTCACCGCGTGGAAGCGCGACGGGAGCCGGGTCGCCCTGACGCTCGCCGGGCTCGGCGAGAAGGTCGTGGAGTTGGGCGCGATCGCGCCCGATCGCGACGTGGCGGTGGAGATTCGCGAGGGGACCGCCGCGCGGCGCCTGCGGGTGCGGAGCGGCGCGGACGGGCGCCTCACCGTGCGGGCGGGGGAGGCGAGCCAGGTCGAGGTGCGCGTCGGGTGAGCATCGAGCGCTGGAAGCTCGCCCTCGGGGTCGTGGTCACCCTCGGGCTCCTCGCGATGTCGGTGCCGTGGGGCGCGGACTTGGGCTGGGCCTACCTCGCGGACCGCCAGTACGCGCTCGCCGAGCGCATGTTCGTGCGGGCGGTCGCCGGCGATCCGGCGGACGGAGACCTTTGGCTCGGCCTCGCCGCGGTCTACGCGGCGCTCGGCGACCCGGACCGGCAGATCGGCACGCTGGAGGAGGCGTCGCGCCGACTGCCCGCGCGGCGCGACCTGCGGCTGCGGCTCGCCGACGTCTACCAGGACAACAAGGACCCGGCCGCGGCCGCGCGCGTGCTGGAGGAGCTCACCGCCCAGCCCCGTCCGGACGACGGCCCGCTCCTCGATCGCCTCCTCACCCGTTACCTTTGGAGCGGCGACTACGCGCGGCAGCTCGTCGTGCTCCGCAAGATCGTGGCCCTCGAGCCCACCGATCGGGGCGCGGTCACCGAGCTGGCCTCGGTGGCTCGCAGCCTCAACCGGCAGGACGAAGCCCTGGGCGTGATGGAGGGGTACGTGCGGCGGCGGCCCGACGACGCCGAGGGCCGGCGCTGGCTCGCCCAGGTCTACGACTCGCTCGGGCAGGGTCCCCGCGCGGTCGAGCACTGGAAGGTCGTGGCCCGCCTGCTGCCGGGCGATCTCGAGGCCCGCGACCGTCTGCTGCCCGCGCCGGGCGGCGGCGCGCGCGAGGAGGAGATCGCCCTCCTCGAGCGCCGCCGCGAGGCGGAGCCCCACGACGAGGCGGTGCGTCAGCGCCTGGTCGCGCTCTACCGGGGCATGGGCGACGGGCCGCGCGCGGTCGCGGTCCAGCGCGAGCTGGCCACGCTCCGGCCCCGCGATCCCGAGGTGCTACTCGCCCTCGGCCGCCTGCTCGTCGAGCAGGATCGCGGCCGGGAGGCGATCCCGCTCTACGAGCGGGCCCTCGAGATCGCGCCGGAGCGCCTGGACGACGCGCTCGCCCTGGCCCAGCTTTACGAGTGGAACAACGAGCCCCGCCGCGCGCTGGCGGTGCTCGAGCGGGTGGCCCGCGCGCGCCCGAGCGACCGCGCGCTCCAGGAGCGCCTGGCCGCGCTGGCGCGCGGCACCGACGACGGCCCGGCCGCGCTCGCCGCGCTCGACCGGCTGGCCGCCGCGCGCCCGGACGGGCCCTACGCGCAGCAGGCGGTCGACGCGCTCGTGGCCGCCAACCGCCTGCCCGAGGCGATCGCGCGCCAGCGGCGCATCGTGGAGCAGGCGCCGAGCGCCGCGGGGCCCGGGCTCCACCTGGCCGAGCTCTACGAGTGGAACGGCCAGGAGCGCGAGGCCATCGCGGTGTACGAGGGGCTCGACCGCGCGGGCACGCTCCCCGAGCCGGCCCTCGCGCGGCTCGGGGAGCTCTACCGCTACCAGGGGCGCTCCGCCGATCTGCTGCGGGTGGCCGATCGGCTGCTCGCGCGCCGGCCCGAGGACGCCGGCCTGCGCCAGGCGGCCGGCGAGGCGGCCGAGGCGCTCGGCCGGCCCGCCGACGCGCTCCGGCTGCTCGGGCCGCTCGCGGAGCGCCGGTCCCTCGACGAGGCCTTCGTCCTCCGCTACCTGACGCTGGCGGTGCAAGCGGGCCGCCCCGACGAAGGACTTCGGGTCCATCGCCGCTACGCCGCGACCGTGGGCGCGGCCTATCGCATCAAGGCGGCCCGGCTGCTCGCCGATCTCGGGCGCACCGCGGACGCGATCGCGGAGTACGAGGCCGCGCTGGCGGGCGGGCTGGGCGACGGCGACGAGGCGGTGCGGTCGCGGATCGCGCTGGCCCAGCTCTACGACGGCAGCGGCGCGGGCGAGCCGGCGCTGCGCCAGTGGGAGGGGCTCATGCGGGCGCGCCCGCGCGATCCCCAGGTGCTCCGCGAGGTGGGCCGGCGGAGCCTCGCGGCCTCGCGCAACGACGTGGCCCTGCGCGCCTACCGCGCGCTCCTCGACGTGCAGCCGGACGACGCGGAGGCGCTCAAGCGCGCCGGGCAGCTCATGGCCTGGAGCAATGACGGCCGCGGGGCGCGCGTGGCGCTCGAGCGCTTCAATCGCGTGAAGGGCGGCGACTACGAGGTGCACTACCTGCTGGGGGAGCTCTACACCGCCGACCACGACGAGGAGCGCGCCCGGGCGGAGTACGAGCGGGCGCTCCGCCTGCTGCCGCCCCGCTCGCGCTGACCGCTCCCGCCCCATCTTTCTTGAACCGGGCCGACCGCCCCGCCATACTCGCCGGATGGCCCGGCTCCGCTCGCCCCGCCTCGCGTCGGTCCGGATCGTCGGCCGGATGGTGGGCCCGCTCGCGGGCCTCCTGCTCGCGGGCCTGCTCGTCGCGGGCGGGCCGCCCGCGCACGCCCAGGCGCCGACGCCGGCCCCCGCCGAGGTGAGCCCCGCGCCGGACGTGGCGCCTGCGGAGCCATCCGGCAAAGACGCGCCCGAGGCGGAGACGCTGCGCGCGCGCATCCAGGCGCGCCTGGGGCTCGTGGAGGAGGCCCTCGCCACCTACCGCGCGCTGCTCGCGCGCTATCCCGACGACCGGCGCCTCCGCGAGGACTACGCGGAGGTGCTGGTCGATGCGGGGCTGAACGACCAGGCGGGCCCGATCGTCGACCGCTACCTGGCCGACGACCCGACGTCGGCGCGGCTCCGCCGCCTGCGCGCGCGGATCGACCTGGCGGCCGGCGCCCCCGCCTCGGCGGGCCGCCGCCTCGAGGCCCTGTCGCGCGAGCAGCCGCAGGACACCGGGCTCACCGCCGATCTCGCCGCGGCGGAGGCCGCGGCGGGGCGGTGGAACCGCGCGCGCGACCTGTACGGCCGCCTGCTCGACGGCGACCCCGACAACCGCGACGTGCTCGTGGCCTATCGCGACATCCTCCTCGGGCACGCCCCGCGGATCGAGCTGAGCCACTACACGCTGCTGCAGCAATCCGCCACCCATCACGTGGAGGAGGCCGCGTGGCGCGGCTGGCTCGCCGATCAGTGGTGGCTGCGCGCGGGCGGGCGCTACGGCAGCTATCACCAGGAGCGCACGGTGGGCCAGACCGCGTTCAGCGAGCAGGTGCTGACCACCTTCGCGACGCTCGGGTTCCAGCCCACGCGCACCGTTTCGCTCTGGGCCGGGCTCGAGGAGTCGCGCCGCCGCGAGGACATCCTGCGCACCACCGGGCGTCTGGGCGGAGGCTACGACGACCAGCGGGCGACCCTCGCCACGCTCGACGTGGCGGTCCGCGAGCTGCTCACCAACCCGGTGGCCGCGCTGCCGCGCAATGGCACGACCGACCGCGTGACCGCGGACGTCTCGCGCCGCGTGCTGGTGCCGGTGGTGCTGGCCGCCCACTACGACTTCCGGCACTACCAGGTCTCCGGCGAGGATCTGGGCAACCGCTGGGAGGCGGCCGGACGGGCCGAGCTCGAGCTGATCCGCAGCCGGGTCCAGGTGACCCTGATCCCCCAGGTCTTTTTTTCCGAGTACACCCCGACCGCGGGCAGCCCGCTGCGGGACACGGTGACGTTTCTCCGGCGCGAGGACATCGTGGCGATCGGGGCCCTGGTCGGCTGGGACGTCACGCCCGCGCTCCGGCTGCAGGCCGGCTCGGTCGGGCGGCGCGATCTGCACCGCTCGCTCACCTCGTGGGAGGTCACCGGCGAGGCGAGATGGCGAATTCGCCCCTGGCTGGAAGGACGCGTGCTCTATACTCGCAACACCGAGTCCACCACCGTCGGGGGCCAGGAAGAATCGTTCCTCGGGCGCCTCGACATCCGGTACTGAGAGACCTATGTGGCGGCGCTGGCGGGCGGTCGTGCTGACGATCGGCGTACTCACGCTGCTCGGATGCGCGAGCACCACCCAGGACTGGGTCAAGCCCGGCGCGGCCCGGGTCACGCGGGTCGCGGTGCTCCCGCTCGAGAACCAGACCTCGTCGCTGCGCGCGGGCCAGGTCGCGGGTGATCTCCTCGTTTCCGAGATCCTGGCCACCGGGGCCATGACGGTCATGGACCCGAGCGAGGTCGCCGATCTGCTGAGGCGCGACAACCTCGATCCGGCCGACGCGAGCCGCCTGCCCTCCGCGCAGCGGATCGGCCGCCTCCTCCAGGTGAGCCACGTCCTGCAGGGCTCGGTGACCGAGTACCGCTACAAGCCGGGCCTGTCCGAGACGCCCGCGGTCGGGGTGACCGCGCGTCTGATCGACGTCGCGTCCGGCGAGGTGGTGTGGACGTCCAGTCACGCCCGCCTCGGCTCCTCGTGGCTCCGCGAGGACGGGCTCGCGCGTGTCGCCCAGCAGGTGGCCCACGACATGGCGGCCCACCTGACCGCCTCCCTGGGCGACGCCCGAGCGCGGTAAGCGCCGGGTGCTCGCCGCCCTTCGTCGCGCCCACCCCTACCTGCTCGAGCTGGGCGGAGGCCTGCTGCTGCTCGTCGTCGTCAACGTGCTGCTGTGGCCGCGGGATCCGGGCTTCCTCGACGTCCGGCCGAACCCGGCGCTGGTGCTCGTGGTGGTGCTCGCGGCGCGGCACGGGCTGCGCGCGGGGCTGGTGAGCGGCCTCGTCACCGCGGCGGCGGTGAGCGCGTGCGTGGTGGTCCGCATGGACCACGCGAGCTGGAGCGAGCTGCGCACCCTGACCCGCTACGTGACTCCGCTGCTGCTGATCGGCACCGGCTTCGGGCTGGGCGCGCTGCGCGAGACCCAGCGGCGGCGCACGCGCGCGCTCGAGGCGCAGGTGGAGGGGCTCGAGCAGGAGCTGGCCGATCAGGCGGTGCGCTTCATGGCCGCCACCGAGGCCAAGCACGAGCTGGAGCGCCGGGTGGCGGACGAGCGCGCGTCGCTCACGAGCCTCTACGCGGCGGCGCGCGCGCTCGAGACCCTCGACGCGGAGCGGCTCTACCCCGCGATCGCGGCCACCGCGCGGCGCTTCCTGCAGGCCGACGCCTGCCAGTGCTACGTGCTCGATGGCGACCGGCTGCGTCTGCGCGCCGCCGAGGGGCCCGCGCCGGAGCGCCCGGAGATCGCCCCCGACGACGGCCTCGTGGGCTTGGCGGTCCGGATGGGCCGCCCGGTCAGCGTGCGCGACTACACCACGATCGGCTCGCTCGAGGACCTGCAGGGCGCCGAGATGCTCATGGCCGCCCCCATGACCTCGGGCGAGGGCGCGCTGCTCGGCTGCATCACGGTGACGTCGCTGCCGTTCCTCCGGCTGACCCCGGTGTCCCTCGATCGCCTCGGCCTCGTCGCGGACTGGGGGGCGCGAACGCTCGAGAACGCGCGCACCCACGAGCAGACGCGGGCGCGCACCATCGAGGACGAGCTGGTGCGCGCCTACACCTACGCCTACTACCAGCGGCGCATCCACGAGGAGGAGGTGCGGGCCGACCGCTACGGGCGCCCGCTCGCGGTGGTGATCTTCCGCATCCACCGCTTCGGGGCGGTGTCGGCGGAGCGGCGGGCCGAGCTGGGCCGCGTGCTGTCGCTGGTCTTCTCGCGCACCCTGCGCGACGTCGACATCGTCTGCCGCTACGCGACCGAAGACGCCTTCGCGATCATCCTGCCCGAAACCGCGCCCGCGCGCGCGGAGGTGGTGGTCGATCGTCTCTCGAACGAGATCCGGAACTTCCACTTCGCGCCCTACGACGACGACGAGCGGGACCTCGAGTTCTCGGTGCGCGTGCTCGCGGTGCGCGAGCGCTCCGGCGGGGTGGCCTCGTGATCACCGCGGTCGCCGCCCTCGCGGAGCTGCTCGCGCTGGCCCTGGTCCTCCTTGGCGCGGGCTGGTGGTGGCTCGCGGCCCTGCTCGCCCACGTGACCGCCGCGTGGACCGCGGGCCGGGCGCTCGCCGGCCCCCGCCGCGACGAGCGGCTCCTGGTGGTGGCGCTGGTGCTGGCCCTGCCCGGGCTCGGCCTCGTCGGGCTCGCCGCCATCCGTCTCTGGCAGCGCCGCGCGCCGCCGGCCGGCATCTACGCGGGCGCGCACTCGGAGATGGCGGGCCTGCCCGGCCCGAGCCAGGCGCCCGAGCCGGTCGACCGCGTCTTCGAGTGGCTGCAGGCCCAGGTCTCGGTGCAGCCGGTGGCGGACCTGATCCGGGCCGCCGACCCGCGCATGCAGCGCTGGGGCGTCGGCCTCCTGGCCAAGCGCGGCGACGGCCCGGCGGTGGAGCTCCTGCGCGAGGCGCTGCAGTCGCCCGACCGCGACACCCAGATCGCGGCCTCCGGCGCGCTCCAGCGGGTCGAGGAGCGGCTCGCGCACCGGATCACCCAGGCGCAGGAGCAGCGGCGCCTCGATCCGGAATCGCCCGAGCGGGCGACGGCGATGGGGGACGCGTGCCTCGCCTACCAGGAGAGCGGGCTGCTCGACGCGGCGATGGGCCGCTACTGGCTCGGGGAGGCGGAGGGCGCCTATCGCGCCGCGCGTGCGGGCCGCCCGGAGTGGGCGGCGCCCACCCGCGCGCTGGCCCGGGTGCTGCTGGCCCTCGACCGGATCGACGAGGCGGAGGGCCTGGCGGTGGAGGCCCGCGTCGCCGCGCCGTCCACCGAGGTCGACCTGCTGCTCTCCGAGATCCTGTTCCGCCAGCGGCGCTGGCCCGAGCTGCAGGCCCTCTCGCGGGACGCGCTCGCCGCGGGACGCGCCGACGAGCTCCTGCGGTGGTGGGCGGGGGAGCCCGCGTGAGCGAGGCGCCCGCCGACATCTGCCTGATCCTCGAGGGCACGTACCCGTACGTGACCGGCGGGGTGTCGTCCTGGATCCACCAGCTGGTCACCGCGCTGCCCGAGCTGCGCTTCGCGATCTTCCACATCTCGGCGACGCAGGGCGAGGTCCACACCCCGCGCTACACCATGCCGCCCAACGTGGTGAGCCTGGTCGACGTGGGCATCCACGGGGGCGACGAGCCCGCGCTCAAGGGCCCGGTCACCGAGCAGGCGGCGTGGGAGACGATCTGGCGCTATCACGAGGAGATGAAGGACGGTCGCGCGGACGGGCTCGAGGAGCTCCTGCGGCAGGTCTCGCCGCACGCGGGGGCGGGGCCCTCGGTGCACGACTTCATCTACGGCAAGCCGGCGTGGGAGATCGTGCGGCGGCTCTACGAGGCGCGGGCCCCGGACATCTCGTTCCTCGACTACTTTTGGACGTGGCGCTTCACCCACCTGCCGATGTTCCGTCTGCTGCACGCGCCGGTCCCAGAGGCCGCGGTCTACCACACGGTGTCCACCGGCTGGGCCGGGTTCGTGGCCGCGGTGCAGCGGGTGCGGCGCGGGCGCCCGATGCTCCTGACCGAGCACGGCATCTACTCGCGCGAGCGGCGCATGGAGATCGACCAGGCGGAGTGGATCTACGTCCAGCGCCAGGCGCCCATGACCCTGTCGGCGGGGCCGGGGTTCTTCAAGGAGCTGTGGGCGCGGCTCTTCGAGCGCCTCTCGCGCATCACCTACGTGCAGGCCGACCGCATCGTCACGATCTTCGAGGGCAACCGGCAGGCCCAGATCCGCGACGGCGCCGATCCCGCCAAGACCCTGGTGGTGCCCAACGGGCTGGACGTCGGTCCGCTCGCGGCCCTGCCGCGGGTGGAGCCGGCCGCGGGCGAGTTCCGCATCGGCTTCGTCGGCCGGGTGGTGCCCATCAAGGACGTGAAGACGTTCATCCGCGCGGTGAAGATCGTGGTCACCGCGCACCCGGGCGCGCGCGCGGTCATCGCGGGGCCGGGGGACGAGGATCCCGCGTACCTCGCGGAGTGCCAGGCCCTCGCGGCCACCCTCGGGGTGGCCGAGCGCGTGGAGTTCACCGGCCGGGTGGACGTCAAGACGATCTACCCGCGGGTCGACGTCCTGGTGCTCACGTCGATCTCGGAGGGCTTGCCCCTCGTGATCCTCGAGGCGGCCGCCGCCGGGATCCCGGTGGTCTCCACCGACGTGGGCGCCTGCCGCGAGCTGCTCGAGGGCCGCCTGCCCGCCGACCGCGCCCTCGGCGCGAGCGGGCTCATGACCGGGCTCGCCGACCCCGCCGCGACCGCGCGGGCCGTCCTGAGCCTGGCCCGCGACCCCGGCCTCTGCGAGGAGATGGGGCGGGCCGCGCGGGCCCGGGTGCGGGCGCACTACCAGGAGGCCGACCTGATCCGCCGCTACCGGGAGATCTACCGCGATCTCCTCGGCGCGGCCTGAGCGCGGGCGCCCGTGGCCGGCATCGGCTTCCGGCTCAAGCGGCTGATCGTCGAGGACACCGGCAGCGGCTGGCTGCGCGCCCACCTCTACGGCGCGGTGCTCTCGGCGGGGCCCTGGCTGCTGTCGATCTGCACGCTCGGCACGCTCGCCCTGCTCTCGCGCGACCTGATCGGCGACTTCGCCCACGCGCGCTTTCAGGTCATCGTGGTCTACACCTACACGTTCTCCCTGATCACCACCGGGGCCGCCCACATGGTGGTGACCCGGCAGCTCGCCGACGAGCTCTATCTCGGGCGCATCGGTGCGCTGGTGGTCTCCTACCGGGTGACCATCGCGGCGACCGCGCTCGCCCACCTGGCCCTCGGCGCGGCGGTCTACGCGCTCGCCCCCGGGCTCGAGCCGGCCCTGCGCCTCTTCGGGGTGATGCTGCTGGTGGTGGTGTCGTGCACCTGGATGGTGATGATCTACCTCGGCGCGGCGCAGGACTACGCGAGCGTGGTGACCGCGTTCTTCCTCGGCAACGCGGCGAGCCTGCTCGGGGCGCTCGCGCTCGGGGCCTACCTCGGCACCACCGGCTACCTCGCCGGGTTCCTGGTCGGCCAGGCGGGCATCTTCTTCGTGCTCTGCGCCCGGGTGGAGCGCGAGTTCAGCCAGGTGCGCATCCCGGAGTCGGTCGACCTCCGGCGCGCGTTCGCCCACTACCCGGAGCTGATCGCGGCGGGCGTCCTCTACAACGCGGCGATCGCGGTGGACCGCATCGTGTTCTGGGTCGGGCCCACCGGGCGCCCCATCGTGGGCTGGTTCCGCGCCTCGCTGTACGACAGCCCGATCTTCCTGTGCTACCTTTCGGTGGTGCCGGCGCTCGCGATCTTCCTGGTCAGCGTGGAGACCGACTTCTACGATCGCTACCGCGAGTACTACGGCGTCGCCACCAAGCACGGCACGCTGCGCCAGGTGCTCGAGGCCAAGCGTGCCATGACCGAGTGTCTGCGCGACAGCCTGCGCCGCCTCCTGGTGGTTCAGGCCCCGGTGACGCTCCTGCTCATGGCGCTCGCGCCGTGGATCGCGGACGCGATCGGGCTGGACCGGCTCCAGGTCTCGATCCTGCGCTGCGGCCTGGTCGGGGCGGTGCTCCACGTGCTGTGCCTCTTCGGCGGCATCGTGCTGCTCTACTTCGATCGTCGCCGCGCCGCCGCCGAGGTGGCCGCGGTCCTCCTGGTGGCCAACCTCCTGCTCACCATCGGGACCCTGGTCGTCGGTCCGCGCGCCTACGGCCTCGGCTATCCACTCGCCGCGCTCCTCGGCTGCGCCTGGGCGTACCGGCGCCTCGAGGAGACCCTGGCGGATCTCGAGTACCTGACCTTCGCCGCCCAGCCCATGGTGCCCGAGGCGCCGGCCGTCGAATCGAGCCACCCCGCGTCCGCCTGATGAGGTCACGCTCGGGCGGGGAAGCCGCGCTGGTGGCGGCCCTGCTGACCCTGCTCGCGGCCCTCATCGTCTACCCGCTGCTCCAGGTGCTCTCGGTGGCGTTCCTCGACGGCGGCTGGCCCACCCTCCGTCCGCTGCTCGCGTTCTTCGCCCGCCCGCTCTTCCGCGAGGCCCTCGCCAACACCCTGCTGGCGGGCGTGCTCGCGGTGGTGATCGGCAGCGTCATCGCGGTGCCGCTCGCGATCCTCACCGCGCGCTACCGCTTTCCGGGGCGGGCGCTGATCGGGGTGCTCGCGGTGCTGCCGCTGGTGGTGCCGCCGTTCGTGGGGGCGGTCGCGTTCCAGCAGATCCTGGGGCGGAGCGGCCCCGTCAACCTCCTGCTGCGCGAGCACGCGGGGGTCACGGTGCCGTTCATGGAAGGCCTGCCCGGCGTGGTGCTGGTGCAGAGCCTCCACTACTTCCCGTTCATCCTGCTCAACACCGCGGCCGCCCTCGCCGGCCTCGACCGCTCGCTCGAGGAGGCGGCCCAGAACCTCGGCAGCTCGGGCCTGCGGCTCTACCGCCGCGTGCTGCTGCCGCTGGCGCTGCCCGGCTACGCGGCGGGCGCGCTCCTGACGTTCATCCGGGTGATCGACGACCTCGGCACCCCGCTGATGCTGAACTACTCGCGACTGCTCGCGCCGCAGGCCTACGCGCGGGTCACCACTATCGGGCTCACCGACGTCGACGGCTACGTGATCTGCGCGATCCTGGTGGCGCTCTCGCTCGGCGCGTTCGCGCTCTCGAAGACGGTGGTGGCCCGCGGTGAGTACGCGGCCCTCGGGCGGGGCGGGGAGGCCCCGCGGCTCGGTCCGCGCGGCACCGCGCTCGCCTGGCTGATCGCCGCGCTGCTGCTGGGCCCGGCGCTCCTGCCCCACGCGGGCGTGCTGCTCCTCTCGGTCTCGCGGGTGTGGAGCCTCTCGCCGCTGCCGACCGCGTACACGCTCGCCCACTACCAGGAGATCCTCGTCCGCTCCCCCCAGTTCGTCGCCAACACCCTGCGCTACGCGGGGCTCGCCGCGCTGGCCGACGTGGCGCTCGGCGCGGTGATCGCGTGGCTCCTGGTCCGCGGGCGGGTGGCGGGACGGCGCTGGCTCGACATCGTGGCCACGATCCCGCTCGCGATCCCGGGGGTGGTGATCGCGATCGGCTTCCTGCGCGCCTTCGGCGGCTTCGTGGTGCCCGGGCTCGGCGATCCGCTGACCTCGACCTGGCTCGTGCTCGTGATCGTCTACGCGGTGCGCCGGCTGCCCTACGCGGTGCGCGGGGCCCACGCCGCCCTCCGGCAGCTGCCGTCCGCGCTCGAGGAGGCGGCGCAGAACCTGGGGGCGAGCCGCCCGCGGACCTTCAAGCGGATCACGCTGCCGCTGATGTCGCGCGGGCTCCTGGCCGGCGGCCTGCTCGCGTTCGTCGGCTCCGCGGTCGATCTCTCCTCCACCATCCTGCTGGTGCCGCGGGTGGAGCTCGGTCCGCTCTCCTACGGCATCTATCTCCACATGCAGTCCGCGGTGGGACGCGGGCCGGGAGCGGCGCTGGGCGTGGTGGCAATCCTGGTGACGGCCGCGGGCACCTGGGCCGCCACCGGGCTCGCCCGGCGCTCGGCCGCCGCGCTCTTCCGGGGCTGACGATTCCGGCCATGCGCACGCGCGCGGAGTGGGTCCTGCCGGCCTCGATGCTGATCGGCACCTTCGCGTGGTCGTTCATCTACGTGAGCCTGCCCTTCCACATCCAGAAGATGTCGACCCTCGATCCGGCCGCGACGCTCCGCTGGACCGGGTGGATCCTCGGCATCAGCCCGCTGATCACCGTCATCACCGCGCCGATCTCGGGCCGGGTCGGCGAGCACATCGATCCCAAGCGCGGCTTCATCGCGGTGCAGGCCTTCCAGGGGCTCGGCTTCCTCGGGATGGCAATGGCTCGCACGCTGCCCGAGATGCTGGTGGCCCGCATGCTCCTGGGCTTGATGGGCGCGGTGTCGACGTTCGCGTTCATCATGATCGGGCGCTCCGGCGGCGACGTGCGGCGGCAGGTCTCCTACATCCAGTCCGGCATGACCCTCGGCCAGGTGCTGGGCCCGGCGGCGGGGGCGCTGGTGGCGGCCCGCGTCGGCTTCCGCCTCTCGTTCGTGCTGGGCGCGTTCATGCTGTGGGGCTGCTCGGCTCTCGTGTCGTGGGGGGTGCCCACCGGCAAGCCGCGCGACGCGGCGGCCTCCGCCAAGGGCGCGACCTCGCTGCGCGAGCTGGTGACGGTGTCGCTGGTGGTGCTCGCCGGCTCCACCCAGATCTTCTTCCTCACCTCGATCCTGCCCCAGATCCTCCCGCCGCTCGGCGTGGCCCCCGAGTCCACCCTGGAGGTCGGCGGGTTCCTGATCTTCGCGACTGGCATCGCGGCCTCGCTGGGGGCGATGGCGGCGCCGCGCCTGGCCGACCTCCTGGGCGACCGCGGGGCGGTCCTGTGGTTCCTGCTGGGCTCCTCGCTGCTCCTGGCGACGCTGTCGCTGGCCGGCCACGTGTGGAGCTTCGGGGTGCTCCGCTTCCTGCAGGTGCTCTGCATCGCGCCGGTGTTCCCGCTCTCGGTCGCGGCCATCGCGCAGCGGGCCTCCGGGGAGGCCATCGGGTTCGTCAACTCCGCGCGCATCGGGGCCGCCTTCATCGGCCCGGTGGTGGCGACGACGCTGCTCTCGTCGATGCCGCCCGCCGTCGTCTACCTGGTACTGGCCGCCCTCGGCCTGGCCGTCGTCCCGCTGGTGGCGCGGATGGACCGCCGGTCGCGGCTCCGGAGCGACCCGGGAGGAGGGAGGCCCGCGTGAGTCCCGAGCAGCTGGTCCGGCTGTCGGAAGTGCGGATGGAGGGCGTGGGCAAGCGCTACCGCGAGCACTGGGCGGTGCGGGAGATCGCGCTCTCGATCCGGCCGGGGGAGTTCTACACGCTCCTCGGCCCCTCCGGCTGCGGCAAGACCACCCTGCTGCGTCTGCTCGCCGGCTTCGTCACCCCCGACGAGGGGCGCATCGTGGTGGACGACGAGGTCATCGACGGGGTGCCGCCGTGGAAGCGGAACCTCGGCATGGTCTTCCAGCACTACGCGCTCTGGCCCCACCTCTCGGTGTTCGAGAACGTGGCGTTCGGCCTCCGCGAGCGCGGGGTCTCGGGCGGCGCGCTCGCCGCGCGGGTGGCGGCCGCGCTTCACCAGGTCGGGCTCGCCGGCTTCGAGGCGCGCCGGCCCTCGCAGCTCTCCGGCGGCCAGCCGCAGCGGGTGGCGCTCGCCCGCACCTTGATCGTCGAGCCGCGCCTGCTCCTGCTCGACGAGCCGCTCTCGAACCTGGACGCGGTGCTCCGCGACCAGATGCGGCTCGAGCTGGGGCGGCTGCACCGGGACGTCGGCATCACCACCATCTACGCGACCCACGACCAGGCGGAAGCCCTCGCCCTCTCGACGCGCGTCGCGGTGCTGGACCGCGGGCGCGTCGTGCAGGAGGGCAAACCGGAGGAGATCTACTGGCGCCCGCGCACCCGCTTCGTGGCCGAGTTCGTCGGCGCGGCGAACCTCCTGCCGGTGCGGGTCACCGAGGTGCGCGACCTCGGCGTGGTGGTGGAGACCGCGGGCGGCTCACGGATCCCGGTGGCCTCGGGCGGGCACCCGTGGACGGTGGGGGCGAGCGGCCTCCTCTGCCTGCGGCCGGAGGCGCTGCGGATCGAGGAGTCCGAGCGCGCGGCCGGCGGCATCCGCGGCAAGGTGGCCGGGCACGTGTTCGAGGGATCGCGGCAGCTCTACGACGTCACGATCGCGGGCGGCGCGGTGCGGGTGGAGATGCTGACGTCGGCGCAGCAGGGCCGGGGATTCAAGCCAGGCGACGACGTGAAGATCGAGATCTCGCCCGAGACCTCGGTGCTGCTGCCCGCCGAGTCTTGACATGCTATCTTCGCCCCGGGAGATCACCTCATGACCGACATCAGCCCCCAGGATCTGAAGGCGCGGCTCGATCGCCACGAGCCGCTCGTGTTGCTCGACGTGCGCGAGGACTGGGAGACCGCGCTCTGCCGCCTCGCGAACGCCACCCACATCCCGATCGAGGAGATCGAGTTCCGCACCGCGGAGCTGGATCAGGCCGACGACATCGTCGTGTACTGCCACCACGGGGTGCGCAGCGCCGCGGTGGCCAACTTCCTCCGCCAGCAGGGCTTCAAGGCGGTGAACCTGCAGGGCGGCGTCGACCAGTGGGCGCGCGCGATCGATCCGACCATGAAGAGATACTGATGGGGAAGCGGTACTGATGGCCGACTTCGTCCGGGTCGAGCGCGAGGGCGCGTGCGCCTGGGTCACCCTCGATCGGCCCCCGCTGAACCTCATCGTGCCCGAGATGGTGGAGGGGATCCGCCGCACGTTCGAGACGCTGCGCCGCGACGCCGGCGTGCGCGCGGCGGTGATCACCGGGGCCGGACGCGCCACCACCGCGGGCATGCAGCTGCAGGTGCTGCGCGAGCTCACGCCGGTCGGCGCGAAGGCCTTCATCGCGAGCCTGCACGAGGCGATCGCCCTCGTGCACGACGCCCCGTTCCCCACCGTATGCATGGTCAACGGGGCCTGTCTCGGGGCCGGCTTCGAGCTCGCGATGGCGTGCGACCTGCGCACCGCCTCGACCGAGGCCCTCCTCGGCCTGCCCGAGATCCGGGTCGGCATCCCGTCGGTGATCGAGGCCGCGCTCCTGCCCGGCCTCGTGGGCCCGGGCCGCGCCGCCGAGATGCTGCTGACCGGCGACCCGGTCACCGCGCGGCAGGCTCTCGACTGGGGCCTGGTCAACCGCGTGACCCCGCCGGGCGAGCTGCGGGGGGCGACCGCGGAGCTGGTCGGACGAGTCCTCGACTGCGCGCCCACCGCGGTGCGCTTGCAGAAGGAGCTGATGGTCCGCTGGCGCGACCCCGACCTGCGCACCGCGGTCGAGTATGGCGTCAACGCGTTCGCCCAGTCGTTCACGACCGGTGAGCCCCGCGAGGCGATGGACGCCTACCTGGGCAAGCGCAAGCCCCGCTTCGCTCCGTGATCCGCCTCGTCACGTTCGACTTCTGGGACACCCTCGTCACCGATTCGGCGGTCAACCTGCGGGCCCAGCGCACGCTCCGGGTGACCGCGATCCAGCGGGCGCTGCGCGACGCGGGGGAGCGGGTGAGCGACGTGGAGGCGGAGGAGGTGCACGACCAGTCAGGCGTGCGGCTCGCCGAGCGGTTCTGGAGCGCCAACCGCGACCCGAGCCCCGAAGAGCAGCTGCGGCTCGTGCTCGACACCGCCCGGCCCGGCGTGGCCGCGCGCCTGGACCCGCGTGCATTCGCGGTCGCGCTCGCCGCCTACACCGAGCCGGTGCTGGCCCATCCCCCCGATCTCTGCCCGAACGCGGCCCGCGCGGTGCGTGAGCTGGCCGCGCGTGGGGTCGCCCTCGGCATCGTCTCCAACACCGGGCGCACCCCGGGCTCGGTCCTCCGTCGCGTGCTGGAGCGCCATGGCCTGCTCGCGTACTTCGGCGCGGTGTCGTACTCCGACGAGGTCGGGGTCCGCAAGCCGGAGGCGGAGATCTTCCGCGTGACCCTCGCGCGCGCCGGGGTGGCGCCGGCCGAGGCCCTGCACATCGGCGACAACCCGGACGCGGACGTGGTGGGGGCGCAGGGGGTGGGCATGCGGGCGGCGCACTACACCGCCGGCTTCCGGCCGCCGGCGGCCGCCGCGGACCTGATCATCCCGGACCTCTCGATGCTCCCGGACGAGGTTTTTCGGGTTGCGTCGTCCGCCACCGGCGGGTAACATCCCTGCGCCATGGACGTGGACGAGCTGCGCGCAAAGATCCGCGACATCAAGGATTTCCCCACCGAGGGCATCCTCTTCAAGGACATCACCACGCTCCTGCGGGACGGGCCCGCGTGGGCCTCGGTCATCGACCACCTGGCCGCGCGCTACCACACCGCGCGGGTGGACGTGGTGGTGGGCGTCGAGTCGCGCGGCTTCATCTTCGGCGGGGCGCTCGCGCACCAGCTCAAGGCCGGGTTCGTGCCGGTGCGCAAGCGCGGCAAGCTGCCCGCGCCGACCATCGAGGAGGAATACGAGCTCGAGTACGGCCGCGACGTCCTCGCCATCCACGAGGACGCGGTGACCCCCGGCCAGCGGGTGCTGGTGGTGGACGACCTGCTCGCGACCGGCGGCACCATGGCCGCGACGCTGCGGCTCATCGCCCGGTCGGGCGGCGCGGTGGTGGGCTGCGCCTTCCTCATCGAGCTGGCCTTCCTGAGGGGCCGGGAGCGGCTCGCCGGGCAGCGGATCGACTCCCTGATCGTCTACGAGTAGGCGCCCGGAAGTAGTTGTATGATGGGGGCCGGGAGGCGGATCACCATGATCGAGCGAGTGCTGACCGGAGGGCTGGTGGCGGTGGTGGTGGGGCTCGGGCTGCCCGGGCTCGTCGGGGCGGCGGGGGAGACCCCGTCGGCGTCGTCCATCATCCTGAACCTGACGAACCGTCCCATCGAGTCGCGCGAGCGCGCCTTCACCGAGGAGATCAAGCGGGACGCGCTGGCTCCGAGGCCGTCCGGCGTGGACGACTGGGAGCCGCAGCCGGACGGCTCGATGCGCAACAAGAAGACCGGGATCAGCATGAAGGTCATGAACCCGTGCCCGCCCGGCGACATGGAGCACGAGTTCGCGCTGGCCGCCTACAACCGGTCGAAGTCCCGCCGCTGACCGTCGCGTCGATCCCTTCCATTCGAGACTGACGTCCGGCCTCGGGAGAGCCCGGCGGCGGCGCTGATCGGGAGACACCGGGCATGGCAATTCGCAACGTCGGCGTGCTGGGCTGTGGGCTCATGGGATCGGGCATCGCGCAGGTGTCGGCCCAGGCCGGCTTCCCGACGGTGGTGGCGGAGGCGAGCCAGGAGCTGCTCGACCGCGGGCTGGGCGGCCTCCGCAAGAGCCTCGACGCCCTGGTCGCCAAGGCCAAGCTCGACGAGCGCGGCCGGGATGAGATCATGGGCCGCATCAAGGGCGTGGTCGGGCTCGAGGCCTTCCGCGACTGCGACCTGGTGGTCGAGGCCATCACCGAGAACCAGCCGCTCAAGAACGAGACCTTCGCCAAGCTCGACCGCATCTGCCCGCCACACGCGCTGCTCGCCTCGAACACCTCGTCGTGCAACATCACCGCGATGGCCGCGGCCACCAAGCGGCCGGCCCAGGTGCTGGGCCTCCACTTCTTCAACCCGGTGCCGCTGATGAAGCTGGTGGAGGTCGTGCAGACCATCCTCACCGACGAGAAGAGCGTGCTCGAGGCCTACGAGTGGGTGCAGGCGGTGGGCAAGGTGCCGGTGCGCGCCAAGGACTCCACCGCGTTCATCGTGAACCGGCTGCTCGTGCCCTACCTCCTCGACGCGATCCGGGTGTACGAGGGAGGCCTCGCCTCCCTGGAGGACATCGACCAGGCCATGAAGCTCGGCTGTGGCTACCCGATGGGGCCCTTCACCCTCCTCGACCTGGTCGGGCTCGACACCACCATGTTCGTGGCCGAGGTGATGTTCGACGAGTACCGCGAGCCGCGCTACGCGCCCCCGCCGCTCCTGAAGCGCATGGTGATGGCCGGGCAGCTCGGCCGGAAGAGCGGCAAAGGTTTCTACGACTACGCGCGCAAATGAAGCCAACCGATGTCGCGGAGTCACGGGCCGCCGCGGTCGAGAGGCCCACGGTCAACATGGCTTGGCCATGTTGAAGCTGAAGGCATGGCCGGGCAGCTCGGCCGGAAGAGCGGCAAAGGCTTCTACGACTACGCGAAGAAGTAGGGACGGGCGGCCGGCGTGAACAATCTCTTCTACCTCACCGACGAGCAGCGCGCGGTCCGCGATCTGGCCCGCGAGATCTCCCGCGAGCGCATCGCGCCGCTGGCCGCGCACGTCGACGAGACCGCCGAGTATCCCCACGAGCAGCTCAAGCTGCTGGGCCAGCAGGGGTTGATGGGCCTGCACATCCCGGAGGCCTACGGGGGCAGCGCGGCCGGCTCGCTCGCCTTCTGCCTGGCCGCCGAGGAGGTCGCGTGGGCGTGCGCCTCCACGTCGACCATCTTCCTGGTGCAGAACCTCGGGGGCTACCCGATCATCTTCGGCGGCAGCGAGCAGCAGAAGCGGCGCTACCTGCCCAAGCTGGCCACCGGCGAGATGACCGCCGCGTTCTCGCTCTCCGAGCCCGGCTCGGGCTCCGACGCGGCCGCGATGACGTGCCGGGCGGTGCGCAAGGGCGACCGCTACGTGCTGAACGGCTCGAAGATGTGGGTGACCAACGGCTCGCACGCGGGCATCATCACCGTGTTCGTCACCACCGAGCCCGGCAAGCGGGCCAAAGGGGTGACCGCGCTGCTGGTGGAGCCCGGGATGAAGGGCTTCACGGTGGGCAAGCCCGAGCGCAAGCTCGGCATCCACGGCTCGCCCACCGTGGCGCTCCACTTCAGCGACTGCGAGGTGCCGGTCGAGAACCGGCTCGGCGCCGAGGGCGAAGGCTTCAAGGTCGCGATGAAGACCCTCGAGCAGTCGCGGCCCACCATCGGGGCCCAGGCGGTGGGCATCGCCCAGGCCGGGCTCGACGCGGCGGTGGGCTACGCCAAGGAGCGGCGGGCGTTCGACCAGCCCATCGCGCAGTTCCAGGGCCTCCAGTTCATGCTCGCGGACATGGCGATGGCGGTGCACGCCTCGCGCCTGGTCGTGCACCACGCGGCCGGCCTCATCGACCACGGGATCACCGGCGGCGCGCTCGAGGCCTCGGTGGCCAAGTGCCTGGCCTCCGACACCGCGATGAAGGTGACCACCGACGCGGTGCAGATCTTCGGCGGCTACGGCTACACCCGCGAGTTCCCGGTCGAGCGCTTCATGCGCGACGCCAAGATCACCCAGATCTACGAAGGCACGAACCAGATCCAGCGCGTGGTCATCGCCCAGCAGCTCCTGGGCAAGTCCTGACCGTTCCCCTTTCACGGAGGAGTCGATGAGCGACCGCCGCGCCCCGTCTCGAGTGCATCGCCGCACCTTTCTGAAGGCGGGCCTGACCGCCGCGGGCACCGCCGCCGGCGCGGCGACCCTCGGCTTCCCGGCGGTGCTCCGCGCGCAGGTGCCGACCTTCAAGGTGGGCGCGATCCACCCGGTGACCGGCCCGCTCGCCGAGCCCGGGCAGGCGTGCCGCCTCGGCGCCCAGATGGCCGCCGACGCGATCAACGCGGCGGGCGGCATCAAGTCCCTCAACGGGATGAAGATCGACCTCATCATGGGCGACACCCAGACGAAGCCGGACGTCGGGCGCACCGAGGCGGAGCGGGTGATCAACCAGGGCGCCCAGATGCTGATGGGCTCCTTCGACTCCGGCTCGACCCAGGCGATCGTCCCGGTGGCCCAGCAGCGCCGCGTGCCCTTCCTGGTCGACATCGCGGCCGCCGACCCGATCACCGCGAACGTGGCGAAGGCGGTGAAGGAGGGGCAGCAGAAGGTCCAGTACGTCTACCGCAACTTCCCCACCGGCTCGTCGTTCGGCAAGAAGGCGGTCCAGTACTTCTCCGAGGTCTTCCAGGAGGCCAAGGTCTCGCCGAAGCGGGTGGTGCTGATGTACTGCAACGACCTCTTCGGCCAGAACAACGCCAAGGGCTTCCAGGCCGCCCACGCCGCGGCCAAGCCCGGCTGGGAGATCGTCGACGTGATCCCGTGGCCGGAGCCGCCCCAGGATCTCTCCACCGAGGTGTCGCGCGCCAAGGCGGCCAAGCCCGACATCATCGCGCCGATCACCCGGCCCGCGAGCGCGCAGCTGCTGCTGCCCGAGATCCGCAAGCAGCGGCTCGACATCCTGGGCGTCGTGGGGCCGGGGAGCCCCGGCCTCTACGAGGCGGGCCAGATCGCGGTGCTGAAGGAGGATCTGGAGTACGTGCTGAACAGCACGCCCTGGGCCAATTTCCGGAACCCGCGGACCCAGAAGGTGGCCGACGAGTTTCTCAAGCGCTCCCAGGGCAAGACCTTCGACACGAACTCCGGCTACTCCTACGACGGGATCACCCTGATCGCGGACGTGCTGGAGCGGGCCAAGTCGACCGATCCCGATGCCATCGTGGAGGCGCTCCGCAAGACGAACTTCACGGGCGGGCTCATGCAGTACGCGGGGCCGGTGGTCTTCAACGAGATCGGCGACAACCCGAACGCGGTCACCACCATGATCCAGATCCTCGGGGGCAAGCCGGTCGCGGTCTGGCCCCGGGAGGCCGCGGTCCAGAAGTTCGTCTTCCCTCGCCCGAAGGCGTAGCGCCTGGACCCGGCGCTCGTCGCCCAGAGCCTGCTCAGCGGGCTCCTGTTCGGGGGCGTCTACAGCCTCATGGCGGTGGGGCTGACCCTCATCTTCGGCGTGATGCGGGTGGTGAACTTCGCCCACGGCGACATGATGGTGTGGGGGATGTACCTCGCGTGGCTCCTATCCACCCGCGCGGGCGTCGATCCCTACCTGGGCTTCGTGGCGTGCGCGGCGGTGCTGTTCGTCTTCGGGGTCGGGATCCAGCGCGTCCTGGTCGATCGCATCGTGGACGCCCCGCACGAGATGCAGATCCTCCTGATGCTGGGGGTCGCCCTCGTGCTCGAGAATACCGCCCTCGTCGCTTTCGGCCCCGATCCGCAGCGTGTGCGCTCGCCGCTCCGCGCCGCCACCATCTGGCTCGGGCCGGTGTTCGTGGACGTGGCGCGGCTGGTGACCTTCGCCCTCGCGATGGCCCTCACCCTCGCCCTCTACCTCTTCCTCACCCGGACCGATCTCGGGCACACCATGCGCGCGGCCGCCGACAACGCCTACGGGGCGCGCGTCATCGGGGCCGACGTGCGCCGCGTCTACGCGGTGGCGTTCGGCATCGGGGCGGCGTGCGTGGGCGCGGCGGGGGCGCTGGTCTCGCCGATCGTGCCCTTCCAGCCCGCGGGCGGGCTCGGGCTGTCGGTCGCCTCGTTCAACATCGTGATCATCGGCGGCATGGGCAGCCTGCCGGGGGCGTTCCTGGGCGGCCTGATCGTCTCGGTGGCCGAGTCGCTCGGCGCGGTGTTCCTGAGCCCGTCGATGAAGGAACTGGTGAGCTTCACGCTCCTCATCGTCATCCTGCTCTTCCGCCCCGCCGGCCTCTTCGGACGACCCGCGCCGTGAAGTGGGTCGTCGCGGCCGCGATCGCGCTCCTGCTCGCGCTGCCCGCCTGGCTCAACTCCTACGCGGTCACCGTGTTCATCTTCATCTTCTTCTACGCCTTCCTGGGCCAGGCCTGGAACATCGTGGGCGGCTACGCGGGCCAGCTCTCGGCCGGCCACGCCGCCTTCGTCGGCGTCGGGGCCTACACCTCCGCGCTCCTCTCCGCCCGGCTCGGGCTCACCCCGTGGCTGGGGATGCTGGTGGGCGGAGCGCTCTCCGCCGTGCTGGGCACCGTGGTCGGCTACCTGGGCTTTCGCTTCGGGCTGCGCGGCTTCTACTTCGTCCTCCTGACGGTGGCCTTCGCGGAGGTGTGCCGTATCGTGGCCCTCAACACCGACGCGGTGGGCGGCGCGCTCGGCTACTACATCACGTTCACCGGCGACCCGCGCCAGTTCCAGTTCCAGGACAACCGCGCCTACTACTACGTCGCGCTCGGCCTGATGCTCGTGGCCACCGCCATCGTGGCCGCCATCGAGCGCCGCCGGTTCGGCGCCTACCTGATCGCGATCCGCGAGGACGAGCAGGCGTGCGAGGCGCTCGGGGTGAACACCTTCCGCTACAAGATGCTCGCGATGGTGGTCTCCTCGTTCCTCACCGGAGTGGGCGGGACGTTCTACGCCTTCTACCTCTTCTCGCTCCAGCCGAGCTCGGTGTTCGGCATCCCGCTCTCGGTGGAGATCGTGATCCGGCCCATCGTGGGTGGCGCGGGCACCGTCCTCGGCCCGATCCTCGGCTCGTTCATCCTGAGTCCCCTCGCGGAGGCCTCGCGGATCTACTTCGGGCAGGGAGGCTGGTCCGGCGCCCACCTGATCGCCTACGGCCTGCTGCTGATCGCGGTGGTGCTGTTCCTGCCCCAGGGCGCCTACCCGGCCCTGCGCCGCCTCTGGCTGCGGAGCGCGCGATGAGCACGGCGCCCCTGCTCGAGGTCCGGGGGATCGGCAAGCGCTTCGGCGGCCTGCAGGCGGTGCGCGATCTCTCGTTCGAGATGGCCCGCGGTGAGGTGCTGGGGCTCATCGGCCCGAACGGCGCGGGCAAGACCACCGTGTTCAACCTGCTCTCCGGCTTCCTGACTCCCGACGCGGGCGACGTCCGCTTCGACGGCCGATCGCTCGCCGGGCTCAAGCCCCACGCCATCTGCCGCCTCGGCCTCGCCCGCACGTTCCAGATCGTCCGCCCGTTTCCCCACCTCTCGGTGCTCGACAACGTCCAGGTAGGCGCGCTCGCGCGGGAGCCCCGCATGGGGGAGGCGCGCGACCGGGCGCGGGCGGTGATCGAGCGGGTCGGGCTCGGGGCCAAGGCGGAGCACCCGGCCGCCGGCCTCACCCTGGCCGAGCGCAAGCGTCTCGAGCTGGCCCGCGCCCTCGCCACCGAGCCCACCCTGCTGCTGCTCGACGAGGTGATGGCGGGGCTCAACCCGACCGAGATCGAGGCGATCGTGGCGCTCGCCCGGAGCATCAACGCCTCGGGCGTCTCGATCCTCCTCATCGAGCACAACATGCGCGCGGTCATGACGCTGTCCCACCGCATCGTGGTCCTGAGCTTCGGCGAGAAGATCGTGGAGGGCGCGCCCGCCGCGGTCGCCAACGATCCGCGCGTGGTCGAGGCCTACCTCGGCGAGGAATATGTCCACGCTCCTGCGCGTTGAGGGTATCGAGGTCGGCTACGGCGACCTGACCGCGGTCCGGGACGTCTCCCTGGAGGTCCGAGAGGGCGAGGCGGTCGCGCTCATCGGCGCCAACGGCGCGGGCAAGACCACGACCCTCCGCGCGGTCTCCGGGCTCCTGCCGCTCCGGCGGGGCCGGATCGAGCTCGACGGCCGGCCGATCCACGGCCTCCGGCCCGCCGAGATCGTCGCGCGCGGCATCGCGCACGTGCCGGAGGGCCGCCAGCTCTTCCCCACCATGACGGTGCGGGAGAACCTGGAGCTGGGCGCGCGCACCCGCGCGGCCCGGGCCGCCCGGAGCGAGACGCTCGCGCGCGTGTTCGACCTGTTCCCGCGGCTCCGGGAGCGCGGCGCCCAGCTGGCCGGCACGCTCTCGGGCGGGGAGCAGCAGATGTGCGCCATCGGCCGGGGCCTCATGGCCCGCCCCCGGTTGCTCATGCTGGACGAGCCGAGCCTGGGCCTGGCGCCGGTCCTGGTGAAGACGATCTTCGAGGACCTCGCGCGCATCAACGGGCAGGGGCTCACCGTCCTGGTGGTCGAGCAGAACGTGCTGCGCTCGCTCAACCTGGCCCATCGGGGCTATGTGCTCGAGAACGGGCGGATGACGCTCTCTGGGCCCCGGGCCGACCTGCTGGCCAGCGGGCACATCAAGCAAGCCTACCTGGGCCTCTAGGCACCCGAAAAACCTGTTCATTTACGTGCCCGCCGGGCCGAGAATAGGCTCGTGGGGCGTTTCGTTCGCCACTTCACGGTCCCGTTCCTGGTGCTGGCCATTCCGCTGGGCATCCTGGCCGGGCTGGGATTCGTCAGCGCCGAGCGCCAGCTCGTCCGCACCCGCGAGGGGGCGATCGCGCGCACGGTGGACGCGGCCGGCGCGCTCGTCGGCGATTACCAGGACGCGCTCAAGCGCGAGACACTCCTGCTCGCTCGCGACCCGGCGGTCATCGAGGGCACTGCCAAGGGCGACTGGGCGACGCTCGCGCGCGGCGCCTCGCCGCGGGTGCTGGCGGTCACCCAGGACGGGATCGCCGACTTCATCGCGATCCGCGACGGCCGCGGCGCGCCCCTCGTGCAGGTGCCCGCGGGCCCGCCGCCCAGCCTGCCGGGGATGCCGGCCTCCTCCGAGCCGACCACCACGCTGCGCTTGGCCGGCGGCCGCCCGTACTTCCTGGTGGTGGCCCCGATCAGCGGCGCCACCGAGCGCGCGCCGTTCGGCGCCACCGGCACCGTGGTGGCGGGTCGCCGGCTCGATGGGCTCGGCGCTTCGCTCGATCGCCTGCCGGCCCGCCCAGTGGTGCTCTTCCTGGCCGGTGACCGGGCGCTCGCGGCCAGCCGCAGCGATCTCCCTACCGCCGGCTGGACCCCCGCGACGGGGGCCGGGGTCGCGACGGTGAGCGGGGAGCCGTGGGCGCTGCGGCGCCTCGAGGTCCCGGGCGCCGAATCGCCGGATGGCGCGCTCTGGGTGGCTCTGCCGGTGCGGGAGTTCGCGCAGGCCGAGCGGCGGCTACTCGGCGAGTTCGTGGCCCTCCTGGTGGGGGGGATCGTGGTGCTGGCCGGCGTCGTGCTGGCCTTCCTGCCTAGGGCGGGCCGCCCCCGGCCGGTCGCGGGGCCGCGGACCGAGAACCCGCGGATCGTGCTCGAGCGGCGCAACCGCGAGCTCGAGGCCCTGAACGCGATCGCCACCACGATCGGCCGCGGCGCCAATCTCGAGACCACCGCCCGCGAGACCCTCGAGGTGGTGCGCGGCCTCGCGGGCATGGACGTGGGCAGCGTCTACCAGCTCGACGCCTCCGGGCGCGAGCTGATCATGGTCGCGGGCAGCGGGTTCGACCCGCGTCACGTGGAGACGTCGCGGGTGCGCCCGGTGGACGGCTCGCGCATCGGCGACGCGGTGCGCACCAACCAGATCCTGGTTACCCACCTCGACGCGATTCCCCCGTCGGAGGAAGGGCTCCGCCAGATGGCGGCGGAGCGGGCGCACCGCACCCAGCTCGCGATGCCGATCCCGGTGGAGGAGCAGACGTGGGGCGTGATGGCCCTCGTCTCCCGCGAGACGCGGGAGTTCTCGGACGAGGAGATGAAGATCCTCTCGAGCGTGGCCCAGCAGGTGGGCCTCGCGGTCGAGCGGGCGCGCCTGCGCGACATGGCGGCGGCCCGCCTGAGCCGGCTGGAGGCGCAGCGGCTCATCGAGCGCCACATCTCCGAGCAGCTCGAGACCGAGCAGCTGCTGGTGGTCATCGCCCGGGCGGCCCAGCGCCTGATCGGTGGCGGCTACGCGGCCCTCTACATGCTCGAGGGCGACACCCTGCGCCCGCGCGCGTGGTCGGACATCGGCGACTGGGTCCGGGATCTGCGCTTCACCACCGACCGCGGGGTGGCCGGCGCCGCGATGCACACCGGCCGCGGGGTGATGGTCAACGACTACCCGGCTTCTCAGCACGCGATGGCCGAGTTCGTGCCGTTCACCAGCCGCCTGCTCGCGGCGCCGCTGATGGCGGGCGGCCGGGCCCTCGGCGTCATGACCGCGGGCCGCGGGCTGGGGGCGGCGCCGTTCACCGAGGAGGATTTCTCGACCCTCACCGACTTCGCGACCCAGGCCGCGGTGGCCCTCGAGCACGCGCGCCTGTTCGACGAGGCCACCCGCAACGCAGCCCAGTATCAGGCGCTGCTCGAGGTCAGCACGGTGGTGAGCTCGACCCTCGAGGTCGACCGGGTGCTCGACCTCGTGGTGGATCGCTGCCAGGCCCTGCTGGGGGTCGCGGCCCTCGGAGTCTTCCGCCTGGATCCGTCCACCGGCCTCCTCCACTACGAGGGCGGCCGCGGCCTCTCGACCGAGTTCCTCTCCTCGTTGCGGATCCGGCTCGGCGAGGGCACCACCGGGCGCGCGGCGGAGCTGCGCGAGGCAGTGTGGAGCAGCGACATCCTGGGCGATCCGGCGATCTCACTGAGCCCGGAGACGCGCGCGGTGGTCGAGCGCGAGGGTTACCGCGCGGTGCTGTCGGTGCCCCTGGTCAGCAAGGGGGAGGTGCTGGGCGCGCTCTCCGCTTACTGGTGGGAGGTCCACACGCCGACCGCGAGCGAGATCTCGGTCATGAGCGCGCTGGCCGGACAGGCCGCGGTGGCCCTCGACAACGCGCGGCTCTTCGCCCAGGAGCGCGACCGCAAGGCCTCGCTCTCCTCGCTGCTCGAGATCAACAAGAAGATCGGCGCGCTCGCCGCGCCCGAGACCCTGCTCGCCTCGATCGCGGAGGAGGCGGCGCGGCTGCTGGAGGTGGACAACGCGGGGTTCCGGCTCCTCGACGGCGACGACCTGGTGCTCGCGGGCCTGTTCGGGACCGCGGCCGAGACCATGGTCCGGCCCCGGATCCGGGTGGGGGAGAGCCTGAGCGGCCGGGTGGTGGCCTCCGGCCACGCCCTCATGTGCGAGCTGGAAGGAGCCGAGGTGGTGGCCGACCATCGCGCGGCCAGCGAGCGCCTGGGCTACACGCACTACCTGGGGGTGCCGCTCCTGGTCGGCGAGCGGCCCAGCGGGGTGCTCGTCTTCCGCGGACGCCGGCTCTTCACCGCGCGGGAGCAGGAGCTGGCCGAGATTTTCGCGGGCCAGGCCGCGATCGCGATCGACCACTCGCGCCTGTATCGTGAGGCCTCCGCCCAGGCGGAGCGCATGCGGGCGGTGGCCGAGCTGGGCCGGATGCTCGTGTCGACGCTCGACGAGGCGCGGGTGCTGGAGCTGGTCGCCACCCACGCCCGGGAGACGCTCGACATGCCCGACCTCGCGATCTGGCTCCGCGACGGCGAGACCGAGTTCCTGCGCTTCGCGGTGGGCCGGGGGCAGTTCTCGGGGCCGCTCACCGACCGGGCCCAGCCGCTCCGGATGGACGAGGGCGTGGTGGGCCGGGTCCTCGACGACCGGAAACCGATCTGGACCGCCGACGTGCTCGCGGATCCGCGGATCCGCCTGAGCCCCGAGTCGCGCCGCTGGATCGAGGAGGTCGGCGGCCGCGCGATCCTGGCGGTGCCGCTCATCCGCGAGCACCTCCAGGGCGCGCTGGTCGCGTACCGCCACGCGGGCGAGCGCTTCACCGAGCGAGAGGTCGAGTACCTCTCGGTCTTCGCCAACCAGGTCGCGGCCGCGCTGGAGAACGCGCGCCTCTACGAGGCGCTCGACGTGCGCGCGGCCCGCCTGCGCAGCCTCACGCGGCTCGCCCACATCGTGTCGTCCTCGCTCGACATGGACGAGGTGCTGCGCGCGATCGCGCAGGCCGCCGCCGAGCTGATCGGGGTGCCGATCGCGACCTTCTGGGTCGCGGACGAGGTCGCGCGGAAGCTCGCGGTGCGGGCGGTCTCCGACCCGCTCGGCCTGGGCCTGCCCCACCCAGAGCTGACCTTCGGGGAGAGCGCGGCCGGCTGGGTGGCCCAGCACCGCGAGCCGCTCAACATCGCGGACGTGCAGCGGGACGCGCGCTTCGCGAGCAAGGAGTGGGCGGCGAGCCGAGGAATGGCGAGCCTGCTCGCGGTCCCGATCATCGTGCAGGACTCGCTGCTGGGCGTGCTCACCCTGAACGGCCGCGCCGCGATCGAGCTCGGGCCCGACGACCGCCAGATCCTCGACAGCTTCGTGGCCCAGGCCGGCGTGGCCATCCGCAACGCGGGACTCTACGGGGAGACCCGCGGCCGCCTCGAGGAGAGCCGCGCCCTCCTCGAGGTCGCCGAGATCCTGAACTCCACGCTGGACTCCAAGCGACTGCTCCGCCAGGTCGCGATCAAGATCGCCCAGGTGTGCCGGGTCGACCGCTGCTCGATCCAGCGCTGGATCGACGGCCGGGTCGTGCCCCTCATGTCCCAGTACGCGGACGGGCGCTCGGATCCGGAGTTGTGGGCGCGCTACCGCAGCCTCGCCGCGTCGCTGCCCTCGAAGCCGCCGCTCCACCTGCGCGCGGTGGAGACGCGCCGGCCGGTGATCATCCCCGACGTCGCCACGAGCGACCTGGCGCCGCCCCAGTGGATCGAGGCCTTCGGCGTCAAGTCGGCCATGGCGGTGCCGCTGATCCAGCAGGACCGGGTCATCGGCGTGATGCTCGTGGAACACGTCGACCGCGCGACCGCCTTCGAGCCCTGGCAGGTCGACCTGGCGATGGCCATCGCGGGCCAGCTCGCCCTCGCCCTGTCCAACGCCGGCCTCTACGCCCAGGTGCAGGACCGGCTGCGCGAGACCACCGCGCTCCTCGCGGTCGGGCACGCGCTCTCGCAGCCCGGATCGGCCCAGACCGCGATGCGCGCGGTGGCCCGGGAGGTGGGCACCGCCTTCGGGGCCGACATGGTCGGCATCTACTCCCTCGACGGCAAGCGCGACGCGCTGGTGCCCCTGGCCGGCTATCACGTGCCCAAGGAGCTGCTCGAGCGGTTCACCACCCGCCACTTCGCCCTCTCGCGCTTCCCGGACCTGGTGCCGGCGTGGCGGGCCGGCCGGGCGGCCTGGAGCGGCGACACCCACGCCGATCCCCGCTTCGACCCGGAGTCGCTGCAGGGAATCCCGGCCCACTCGGTACTGTTCGCGCCGACCACCGTGCGAGGGGAGCCGGTGGGCGCGATCTTCCTGGCGTGGTGGCGGATCGGCCGCGAGTTCACCGAGTCCGAGGTGCGCCTGGTCGAGGGCGTGGCGGCCCAGGTCGGTCTGGGGATGGAGAACGCGGACCTGGCGCGACAGACCGAGCAGAAGCTGCAGGAGACCGAGACCCTCCTCTCGGTGAGCCAGGCGCTCGCTTCCACCCTCGATCTCGACGCGTTGACCCGTCAGTTCCTCCGCCACGTGGCCCACGGTCTGGGTGCCGACACCGCGGGGGTGTGGCTGCTCGAGGACGACCGGCAGTGGATGACCCCGTTCGCGGGCTACCACGTGCCGGCCGAGACGCTGGCCGGCCTCCGCGACGCGCGCATCCGCCTCGACGACGATGCGTTCTTCGGTGAG
>DASZJM010000218.1:0-2802 GCA_035948165.1 Candidatus Methylomirabilota bacterium | reverse complement strand
CCCGATCAGCCACCGCATGCTCAGCGCGGTGCGCCGATCCGGCCGGACCTCGACCGGGACCTGATAGGTGGAGCCGCCCACCCGCCGCGACTTGACCTCGACGGCCGGCTTGCAGTTGTCCACCGCGCTCTTGAACAGCTTCAACGCTTCCTGCCGGGCGCGATCCTCCATCGCCTGCAGGGCGTCGTACATGATTCGCTCCGCGGTGCTCTTCTTGCCCCCGTACATCATCATGTTCACGAACTTCGCCACTAGCCGGCTCCCGTGCTTGGGGTCCGGAAGGATCTCGCGCCGTGCGGCGCCCGCCCGCCGCATGTCAGGCGGCTCCCTTGGGCTGCTTGGCGCCGTACTTCGATCGGCTCTGCCGGCGCCCGGCCACCCCCGCGGTGTCCAGCGAGCCGCGGATGATGTGGTACCGGATGCCCGGCAGGTCCTTCACACGACCGCCTCGGATGAGCACGATCGAGTGCTCCTGCAGGTTGTGCCCGACCCCGGGGATGTACGACGTCACCTCGAGGCCATTGGTCAGGCGCACTCGCGCGACCTTGCGCAGGGCCGAGTTCGGCTTCTTCGGCGTGGTGGTGTAGACCCGGATGCACACCCCACGCTTCTGGGGACAGGACTCCATGGCGGGCGTCTTCGACTTCTTCCGCACCGCCTCGCGGCCCTGTCGCACCAACTGATTGATCGTCGGCATGATTCTCTCGGCGTCCTTAGTACTGGCTCCAGTACCGGCTGCGTGTCCCGTTAGTGCCCGTCAATTGGGCCAAAACCCTAACTTTATATCTGACAGTCCCTCCGTTGTCAAATGCTTAGTATTCCTGCCCTCTAGCCGGCCTCGGCCACCGAGTCGTCGTCGCTCTCGACGTCCGCCCCGTCCACCGGGATCTCCGGGGCCGCCTCGACCACCGGCTCGGCCGGGGTCTCCTCCTCGCCGCCCTGGCTGAGCACCTCGACCCGGGTGTAGTTACCCAGGCCGGTGCCCGCCGGGATCAGGCGCCCCACGATCACGTTCTCCTTCAGGCCCCGCAGGTCGTCGACCTTGCCGCTGATCGCCGCCTCGGTCAGGACCCGGGTCGTCTCCTGGAAGGAGGCGGCCGAGATGAAGCTGTCCGTCGAGAGCGACGCCTTGGTGATGCCGAGGAGCACCGGCTGGGCGGTCGCGGGGGCCTTGCCCACCGCCCCCGCCTTGTCGTTCTCGTCCTGGAAGACGAACTTGTCGACCAGCTCGCCCACCACGAAGTCGGTCCCGCCGACCTCCTCGATGCGCACCCGCCGCAGCATCTGCTTGACGATGATCTCGATGTGCTTGTCGTTGATGGTCACGCCCTGCAGCCGGTAGACTTCCTGCACCTCGTTCACGAGGTAGCGCTGCAGCTCCCGGTCGCCGAGCACGGCCAGGTAGTCGTGCGGGTTCGGCGAGCCGCCCATGAGGGCCTCGCCCGCCTTCACCCGGTCGCCTTCCCGGACCGAGATGTGCTTGCCGCTCGGGATCAGGTACTCCTTGGTCTCGCCGTCGTCGGCGCGGATCACCATCTTCCGCATGCCCTTCACGAAGCCGGCGAACTCCACCACGCCGTCGATCTCGGTGATGACCGCCTGCTCGCGGGGCTTGCGCGCCTCGAACAGCTCGGCCACCCTCGGCAGACCGCCGGTGATGTCCTTGGTCTTGGTCGACTCCCGCGGGATCTTGGCGATGATGTCACCCGCATGCACGTCGGTGTTGTCCCCGATCAGGAGGTACGCGCCCACCGGGAGCATGTAGCGTCCCCGAGTCTCGCCGAGCGCGTCCACCGCCCCCGGCGCCTCCCCGCTGCCCGCGGGAGCCTTGACCGACACCCGGGGCTGCAGCTTGCCCTCCGGATCCTCGATGATGACCCGCTGGGCCAGACCGGTGACCTCGTCGATCTCCTCGCGGATCGTAACCTCATCCATCACGTCCCGGAAGGCGATGGTGCCGGTCACCTCGGTGAGGATCGGGGTCGTGAACGGATCCCACTCCACGATGGTGGTCCCGCCCTTCGCGACCCGCGCCCCGTCCCGGAACTTGATCTTGGCCCCGGGGACCACCGGATAGCGCTCCTTCTCGCGGCCCTTCTCGTCGTGCAGCACCACCTCGCCGTTCCGGTTGAGGGCGACGATCTCGCCGTCGCGGTTCTCGACCCACCGGATGTTGTGGTAGGTGAGCACCCCGGGGTTCTTGGCGTCGTGCCGCGAGGTCGCCACCACCTTGCTGGCCGTCCCGCCGATGTGGAAGGTACGCATGGTGAGCTGGGTGCCCGGCTCGCCGATGGACTGCGCCGCGATGATGCCGACCGCCTCGCCCAGCTCGGCGAGGTTGCCGGTGCCCAGGTTGCGCCCGTAGCACATCACGCAGATGCCGCGCTTGGACTCGCAGGTGAGCGCGGACCGGATGCGGACCCGCTCGAGGCCGGAGTCCTCGATCTTCTGGGCCAGCTCCTCGTTGATCTCGCTGTTGGCCTGCACGATGATCTCGCCGGTGTAGGGATCCCGCACGTCGCCGGCGGCCACGCGCCCGAGCACCCGGTCGCGGAGGGACTGGATGATGTCGCCGCCCTCGATGAGCGGCGAGGCCTCGATGTACTTCACGGTGCCGCAGTCGTACTCGGAGATGATCACGTCCTGGGCCACGTCGACGAGGCGACGGGTCAGGTAGCCGGAGTCCGCCGTCTTGAGCGCGGTGTCGGCCAGGCCCTTGCGGGCCCCGTGGGTCGAGGTGAAGTACTCGAGCACGGTGAGGCCTTCCCGGAAGTTGGACGTGATCGGGGTCTCGATGACCTC
>DASZJM010000217.1:0-3402 GCA_035948165.1 Candidatus Methylomirabilota bacterium | reverse complement strand
TCGCCGAAGACGTCGGTCGAAATGCTCGAGAGGAAGCCGACGGCTTGACCGAGCCGGGCCAACCCGACCGCCACATTGAAGGGTGAACCACCCGGCCACGCATCGATCGCGAAGACCCCGCGTGGATCGCTGTCCGCGAGGAAGAGATCGTAGAGCGCTTCGCCGCAAACCAGGATCATTTCAAGGCGGCCTTCAGCTCGTCGGCGGCCGACTCGAGTATCTCGCGGGAGAGCCTCTCGTCGCTCACCGCGCGCGCGATCGAGACGGCGCCGACCAGCGCGGAGAGCGCGGCAATGGCTTTGACCCGACGCGATCTCCGAGTGCCCCCCACGACCAGCTTGGTGAGCAGCTCCAGATAGACGGTGACCTGGCGGGTGTAGGCGGATCGCGCTCGCTTTCCACAGCGGGCGACGTCGCCGGCCAGCGTGGTGACGGCGCAGCTGGTGGCGAGGCCATCGCGGTGCGCCACGCTGAGGTAGGCGTCGATGAGGGCGGGCAGGGCCGCGTGCTTGCGATTCGCGATCGTCGAGACCGCGGCGCTCCCCTCGTCGAGCGCCCGCTCGATCGCCTCGGCGACCAATTCATCGCGCGAGGCGAAGTGCCGATAGAACCCGCCGTGGGTCAAGCCGGCGGCTTTCATGAGATCCGCGACGCCCACGCCGTCGACCCCGGCTTCCCGGAAGCGCGTGGCGGCGACCTTCACGATGCGGTCGTGGCTTTCGCTCTTGTTCGCTTGGGAATGGCCCATCGGTAGGTCCCCCGCCCATGGCCTTGACAGCGAGGATGAGGTACGTCATCCTCAACGCCAGATCAGGATGATGATCGTAATCTCAGTTCGTCTCGGTCGCACCCAAAGGAGGTCGCCATGAAGGTGCTCTTTCCGCTCGCCATCATCACGGCTCTGCTCACGAGCGCCGTGGCCGCCTCGGCCCAGGGTCTGACGGAGGCGCAAGCGCGTGCCGCCATCGCCCCTTGGTACAGCTTGTTCAACCAACCCGTCCAAGGTGATATGAAAACACTGCAAGAACAAGTGCTCACTGCGGACTATGAATCCTGTTGGGGTTATCTGCCCGGCGAGTGCTGGGGCCGTGATGCGTCGATCAAGGTGGTCGGAGGCTTTGCCAAGTCTATCCCCGACATGAGATTCGAGATCAAGGAAGTCCTGGTCGCCGGGGATCGGGTCATCGTCCGGGGTGAGGTCAGCGGAACCCCTGCCGGGGACCTCTTTGGGGTGCCGCATACCGGCAAGAGCTTCCGGATCATGGCGATCGACATCCAGACCATCCAGGACGGCAAGATTGCCCGAACCTACCATCTCGAAAACTGGGTGAGTGCGCTGGGACAGCTCCGCGCCAAGTAAGGCACGGTCGCCTGGTCGCGGTTGAAAGCCGCCCTCCCGATCCCCGGGAGGGCGGTGACGTTTTCGCCGTCGGGCGGGCTTGACTTGCCCCCCGTCGCCTCGCTATAAATCGAAACGCGGTTTCAAAAGTTGACTCGGGAGGCCCCGGCTCAGTGGCGCGCGAGGTCGCGGGAATCGCTCGGGCCATGCAAGTCCTGGAAGTGCTGGCCACCAGTCCCGACGGCTGCGGCGTCAAGGAGCTGAGCCGCGCCATCGGCTGTGGGAAGGGGACCATCTCGAAGATGCTGGCCACGCTCGAGCGCCGCCACTACGTTCGACAGGATGGGGCGAGCGGCCGCTTCAGCCTCACGTGGCGCCTCCTCGCGCTCGCCTTCGGTCACGCCGACCAGGCCGGCATGCCCCGGATCTTCCTGCCGGTGCTCCAGGAGCTGGCCGACGAGACCGACGAGCTCGTGCAGCTCGCGGTGGTGGACGGAGACCAGGTGCCGTTCGTGGCGAAGGCGGAGGGCCGCGGGCAGACCGTCCGCCTCCTGCCCCTGGTGGGCGTGTGGGTCCCGCTCCACGCCACCGCGGCGGGCAAGCTCTGGCTCTCGACGCTGTCCCCCCGCGAGCTCACGCGGGTGATCGGTCGCCAGCTCCAGCCGGTCGCGCCCCGGACCCTCACCTCGCCGAGCGTGCTCCGCGCCGAGCTCGCGCGGATCCGCCACGCCGGCTATGCCCTGGCCGACGAGGAGCTGGCCGAGGGCGGGCGAGCCATCGCCGCCCCGATCACACGGGACGGCGCGATGGTGGGCGCGGTCGCGCTCTCCGGGCCCGCCTATCGGCTCTCGGTCGAGCGGCTCCACGCGCTCGCGCCGCGGCTCCTCGAAGCGGGGGCGCGCCTCGCCTCGATCTGGCCGCCCCACGTGAACGCGAAGGACTTCCTCGCGTGAGCCGCTTCGAGTACCACCAGCCGGAGAGCATGGCGGACGCGGTGGATCTCGCCGCGCGCTTCGCCGAGCGGGCGAGCTTCCTCGCCGGCGGCACCGACCTGATCGTGCAGATCCAGCGCGGGCGCGTCGCGCCGGGCCACGTGATCGGGCTCGGGCGCGTGCCCGGGCTCGACCGCGTCGACGTCGACGGGCGGCGGATCTCGCTCGGCGCCCGCGTCACCCATCGCGCCATCGAGCGGACGCCCGCGCTGGCCGGTCCGCCCCGCTGCCTCGTGGAGGGCGCCGAGGTCATCGGCGGCCACCAGGTGCGGAACGTGGCGACGGTGGGCGGCAACCTGGTGAACGCCTCGCCCGCGGCGGACCTGGTCCCCTGTCTGCTGGCGCTCGACGGCGCGGTCACCCTGGTGGGGCCGGGCGGCGAGCGGGAGCTGCCGGTCGAGCGCTTCCTCCTCGGGCCGAACCGGACGGCGCGCCACCCCGACGAGCTCTTGACCCGGGTGGCGCTCTCCGCCCTGCCTCCCCGCGCGGCTACCGCCTTCCTGAAAGCGGGACGGCGTCGCGCGATGGAGATCTCGGTGGTGTGCGTGGCGGCCCGCCTCGTGCTCGACGCCAGCCTCGAGCGCTGCCTGGAGGCGCGCGTCGCGCTCGGCGCGGTGGCGCCGACCGCGGTGCGGGCGCACGCGGCCGAGCGCCTGCTCGAAGGGCAGCCGGTGGGCGGCGAGGCGTTCCGCCGCGCCGCGGAGGCGGCGCAGGAGAGCTGCCGGCCCATCGACGACGTGCGCGCTTCGGCCGCGTTCCGCCAGCACCTGGTCGGCGTCCTGGTGCGCCGCGCCCTCGACCGCTGTGTCGAGCGGGCGCGCCGGGCCGCCTGAGCGGGAGCGCCATGGCCAGGATCCCGATCACGCTCACGATCAACGGCGAGCTCCACGAGCCACTGATCGAGCCCGACCGCACCCTGCTCGACGTGCTGCGCACGGACCTCGGCCTCACCGGGACGAAGACGAACTGCCTCGACGCCGAGTGCGGCGTCTGCACGGTGCTGGTCGACGGCCTGGCCGTGAACGCCTGCCTGTACCTCGCGGTGGTGGCCCAGGGCCGCGCGATCACGAC
>DASZJM010000216.1:0-11887 GCA_035948165.1 Candidatus Methylomirabilota bacterium | reverse complement strand
GGCCAGCGCGCCCGCGTTGCAGTGGGTCAGCAGGCGCGCGCCCTCCGGCACGAGCGCGGCGCCGTGGGCGCCCATCGCGCGGTTCGCCGCGAGGTCCTCGGCGAGGATCGCCTGGGCCTCGACGAGCAGCCGGTCCCGGAGGGCGGCCACCGAGAGCTCGGGGCCGGCCTCGGCGGTGCGCCGCATCCGGTCGAGCGCCCAGAAGAGGTTGACCGCGGTCGGGCGCGTGGCGGCCAGCCCCTTGATCGCCTCCTCCAGATCCGCGAGCAGCCCCGTCCGGTCGGTCGCCCGGCTCTCCCGCGCTGCGAGTACGACCCCGAACGCGGCGGCCACCCCGATCGCGGGAGCACCCCGGACGACCAGGCCCCGGATCGCCTCCGCGACCTCGGGCCAGCTCTCGCAGGCGCGCTCGACCTCCTCGGTGGGCAGGCGGGTCTGGTCGATCAGGACCAGGCGGCCATCCTCCCAGCAGACGGGCGTGATCATCGGGGGACCATGCCCCTCACCCTGCCCTCTCGCCTCCGGGGAGAGGGAGGCGGGCGCGCACGTCGCCCGGGGAGAGGCGCTCGACGCGGAAGAGCTTGTCGCGAGAGGCCGCGCCGCGCACGAGCGCGATCCGCGAGGCGGCGACCCCGAGGGCCCCCGCCAGCAGGTCGGTCACCGCGCGATTGGCTTCCCCGTCCGCGGGCGGCGCGGTCACCCGCACCCGGAGGGCGTCGCCCTGCCAGCCCACGACCTCGTTGCGTCGGGCCCGGGGCTGCACCCGGACGTGCAGCAGCGGCGCCTCGCTAGCCGCCGTCGCCCTGGTTGGCATCCGCCTCGAGGTCCTGGTCCAGCAGCCGCTGGTACATGTCGACGGTGGCCCGCAGCGACTCGGCGAGCTGCCGCCGCGTCCGCTTGAGCTGGCTGATCTGGGCCTGGATCGCGCCCTCGGCGGTGCGGGCGGCCTCGATGGTCTTCTCGCCCTGCATCTCGGCTTCCTTGATCAGGAGCTGGGCCTCGCGCCGGGCGTTGTCCTTCATCTCCTCGACCATGCGCTGGGTGGTCACCAGCGTCTCCTGCAGCATCCGCTCGCGCTGCTCGAGCCCGCGCGTGCGCTCCTCGGCCGCCTGCAGGTGCTCCTTCAGCAGGGTGTTCTCCTTCAGGAGGGCCTCGTAGTCCGCGGCGAGGTCCTCGAGGAAGGTGTCCACCTCCTGGACGTCGAAGCCGCGGAACATCCGGACCGTGAACTGCTGCTGACGGATATCCATGGGCGTGATGCGCACGGGACTCTCCTCAGTACATCGCTCGGAGCAGGCCGGGAAGGATCACCCGCTCCACGAACTGGATGGCCAGGATGACGATGAGCGGGGAGAAGTCGAGCCCCCCGGTCTTCCACGGCGGCAGGAAGCGCCGCACCGGCCCCAGCACCGGCTCGGTGACCTGCCGCAGGAACATCACGATCGGATTGCGGGGATCGGGGCTGACCCAGGTGATGAGGGCCGCGGCGATGATCACCCACGAGTAGAGACCGAGCAGCCAGCCGAGGAAGCCGATGAGCTCCGGCACTAGCGTCTGCCTCCCAGCTCGCGCGAGCGCAGCGTGGCCCGCTCCACCGCGCCGATGAAGGTCCGCCGCACGCCGCCTTCCTCCAGCGCCGCGATGCCGGCGATGGTGGTCCCGCCCGGCGAGGAGACCATGTCCTTGAGCTGCCCCGGATGCATCCCGGTCTCGAGAATCAGCCGCGCGGAGCCGAGGACGGTCTGCGCGGCCAGGATCATGGCGGTGGCCCGGTCGAGCCCCATCTTCACGCCGCCGTCGGCGAGCGACTCGATGACGATGGCCACGTAGGCGGGGCCCGAGCCGGAGAGCCCGGTCACCGCGTCGAGGGCGTCCTCGTCGAGCACCACCGCGCGTCCCACCGCCCCGAAGAGCTCCTGGGCCAGCTCGAGATCGCCGGGCTCGAGCCCGTCGGCCCGCGCGATCGCGGTCACGCCCTCGAGCACCAGCGCGGGCGTGTTCGGCATCACCCGGATGAGGCGCGCGGGCTTGCCGAGGCCCTGGCGCAGCGTGGCCACCGGCACTCCCGCCGCCACCGAGATGAGCAGGCGAGAGCGGTCCACCGCGCCCGCGATCTCCTTGAGCACTAGGCCCATGATCTGCGGCTTCACCGCGAGGATCACCACGTCGGACTCCGCGACCAGGTCGCGGTTCGAGGCGGCCGCGCGGATGCCGTACTGGGACGCCATCTGCTCCAGGCGATCCGCGCGCGCGTCGGTGGCCGCGATCGCGGAGGTGGGGACGAGCCCGGTCTGGAGCAGGCCCTTGATGATGGCCTCGCCCATGTTCCCGGCGCCGAGGAAGCCGACCGTCTTGTCCTTGAGGCTCACCCCGTGTGCTCCCCTCCGCCCCGTGGGGCGCGCGGCCCGAAGATCGCGGTGCCCACCCGCACCATGGTCGCGCCCTCCTCGATGGCCACCTCGAAGTCGGCGCTCATGCCCATCGAGCAGTGCTCGAGGCCGAGCTGCTCCCGCAGCTCGCGCAGCTGCCGGAAGAACGGCCGCGCCTGCTCCGGCTGCAGGGTGGCGGGCGGAATCGCCATGAGCCCGCGCACCTTCAGATTCGGCAGCGCGGCCACCAGCTCGTGCAGCCGCTTCAGCTCCGCGGGCGCCACCCCGCCCTTCTGGGGCTCGTCGCCCAGGTTCACCTGCAGCAGGATGTTGAGCACGCGCTCAGCCCGCCGGGACAGCTCCTGCGCCAGCTCGAGCCGGTCCACCGAGTGGATCCAGTCGAAGAGGCGCGCCGCGTCTCTCGCCTTGTTGGTCTGGAGCGATCCGATCAGATGCCACGGCACCGGACGCCCGAGCGCTTCGATCTTCTCCTTCGCCTCCTGGACGCGGTTCTCCCCCAGAGCGGCGACACCGGCGGCGATGGCCAGCCGCACCCGCTCGACGTCCATGGTCTTGGAGACCGCGATGAGCAGGACGTCGTCGGGGGAGCGACCGGCCCGCGCGCACGCCCGCGCGACGGCCTCCTGGACCCGCCCGAGGTTGGCGCGCATGTCCAGCATGAGTGGGGGCGATTCTAGCACGCCCGCTCGGGGCCGTCAGGCCCCGGCGGCGGCCGCGGCCGCGACCGGGGGCAGCGCCGCCACCGTCACCAGGCGGCCGGCCCCCCCCTCCCGGCGGTAGGAGAAGAGGAGATCGGGCCGGCACCCGGTGCAGAGGCCCAGCAGATCAATACGTTCGGCGGGGACGCCGGCGGCGGTGAGCTGATCGACGTTCGCCCGCCAGAGATCCAGCATCCACTTCCCCGGCCCCTTGGGCGTCACCCAGGTCTGCCAGCCGTCCGGGAAGGCCGCCTCGAGCCGCTCGATGACGGGGGCGTCCACCTCGTAGCAGCACGGGCCGATCGACGGGCCGATGGCTACCACCAGATCGCCGGGCGCGCTGCCGGCCCGGGTCAGCGCGAGGACCGCGGCGCGACCGACCGACTGCACCGTCCCTCGCCAGCCCGCGTGCACCGCGCCGAGCCGGCGGGCGCGCGGATCGTAGAGGACGATCGGCAGGCAATCGGCGGTCGAGATGCAGAGCGGCAGACCGGTCTGGTGCGTGGTCAGCGCATCCCCGTGCCCCGCGAAGCCGGCCCGCTGCACGGAGATCACCGCCGCGCCGTGCACCTGACGCGCGAACGCCGGCTCGCCCGCCATCCCGCGCGCGGCCAGGACCGGGCGCGAGTCGGGCCCGAGGGGCGGCCGAAGCTCGGTGGGCCGCGCGATGCCGGGGCAGTGCCGCGTGCTGAACAGGTGCGGGAGCCCGTGCCGGTCGAGGAGACGGGAGGTCACGAAGGTGAGCGGCGCGTCGGCGTCGCGCGGGGCGCGAGAAGTCACCCGCACATTCTCTCACGCCTCTTCCCCGACGTCGCTCCCCACCCCGCCCGCTCCGCCGTCACGGGGGAGCGAGCGGGGTGAGGGAGCCGTCTCGGGAGCGACGCGCTAGTCGGCCTGGCGGCGCAGGAAGGCCGGGACGTCCAGGTCCTCCTCGGCCGGCTCCTCCCCTTCCGCCCGCAGGTCGGCGATCCGCCGCCGCCAGTCCTTGGACGGCTGCGGGTTGCGCGGGCCGGAGGGAATCGGCACGACCTTCGGGCCGGGCAGCGACGACTCCTTGCGCTCGGTGAAGCCGGTGGCGATCACGGTGATGCGCACCTCGTCGCCCAGGCTCTCGTCGAGCACCGCGCCGAAGATGATGTTGGCCTCCTCGTGCGCGGCCTCCTGCACGATCCGAGCCGCCTCTTCGACTTCATGGATCGACAGGTCGGGGCCGCCGGTGAAGTTGATCAGGATGCCGCGCGCTCCCTCGATCGAGGTCTCGTCGAGGAGCGGGCTCGCCACCGCCTTCTGCGCCGCGTCGAGCGCGCGGTGCTCGCCTCGGCCGGTGCCGGTGCCCATGAGGGCCATGCCCATGCCGGACATGATCGTGCGCACGTCGGCGAAGTCGAGGTTGATCAGGCCGGGAACCAGGATCAGGTCCGAGATGCCCTGCACCGCCTGCAGCAGCACGGTGTCGGCGACCTTGAACGCCTCGAGCAGCGGCGTGCCGCGATCCACCACCGCGAGCAGGCGCTGGTTGGGGATCGCGATGAGGGTGTCGACCACCGCGCGCAGCTCGGCCATGCCCGCCTCGGCCTGGAGCGCGCGCTTGCGGCCCTCGAAGGCGAACGGCTTGGTGACCACCGCCACCGTGAGGATGCCGAGCTCCTTGGCCACCGCGGCCACGATGGGCGCGGAGCCGGTGCCGGTGCCGCCGCCCAGGCCCGCGGTCACGAACACCATGTCGGCGCCCTCCAGCACCTTCTTGATCTCTTCCCGGTCCTCGAGCGCCGCGTTCTTGCCGACCTCGGGATCGGAGCCGGCGCCGAGGCCGCCGGTGAGCCGCGTGCCGAGCTGGAGCTTCACCGGCGCGGGCGACGAGCGGAGGGCCTGTAAGTCGGTGTTCCCCACGATGAAGTCGACGCCGGTGAACGAGGCCGCCATCATGCGGTTGACCGCATTGGAGCCGCCCCCGCCGAGGCCGATCACCTTGATCTTCGCCGCCTCGCGCTCTTCCTCCAGCTCGAACACCGGCCGCCGCCCCTGAGTGTGCTCCATCGACTCCTCCTTAGATTGTCCCCGTGGGGATCGAGCCTGTGGGTGCCGCGCCCGGACGGGCGGCATGGTGGTGAACATCTCCGCCTGTCCGGCGGCGCGCGGGGGCTTGCCCCCGCCGCCTCTCCTAGAAGAGCTCCGCAAACCAGTCCCGCAGCCGCCGGCGGGTGCGCCCGACCAGCGTGCCGTCCTCGACCTCGTTCACTCCGACTCCGCCGCCGTGACCGCGCGCCCCGTAGAGGGCCAGTCCCACCGCGGTCGCGTGAATGGGGCTCTGCACCACGTCGGCGAGCCCGGAGAGCCCGGAGGGCACCCCGCGACGCACCGGCATGTCGAACACCTGCTCGGCCAGCTCCGGCACCCCGTGCATGATCGAGCTGCCGCCGGTCACCACGACGCCGCCCGCGGCCACGTCGTTGAGCCCGGCGCGGACGAGGTCACGCGCGACCAGGGTGAAGATCTCCTCGACCCGCGGCTGGATGATCTCGGACAGGATCTGGCGCGAGAGCTGCCGGGCCTTGCGCCCGCCGACGCTCGGCACGTCCACCACCTCGTCCTCGCGGACGAGCGCGGTGAGGGCGCAGCCGTGGCGCTTCTTGAGCTCCTCCGCGTCCGCGGTCGGCGTGCGCAGGCCCACCGCGATGTCGTTGGAGATGTGGTCGCCGCCGAGCGGCAGGCTGCCGGTGTGCCACACCGCCCCGTCGCGGAAGAGGGCCACGTCGGTGGTGCCGCCGCCGAGGTCGATCAAGAGAATGCCTAGCTCCTTCTCCTCGGTGGAGATCACCGCCTCCGCGGAGGCGAGCGGCTCCAGCACCAGGTCCTGCACCTGCAGGCCCGCGCGGTTGACGCTGCGGACCACGTTGCGCACCGAGGTGGTGGCGCCAGTGACGAGGTGCACCTCGACCTCCAGGCGCACGCCCGACATGCCGAGCGGCTCCTTCACCCCGTCCTGGTCGTCGACCAGGAAGGTCTGGGGCAGCACGTGGATGATCTCGCGATCCTGGGGCAGGTTCACCGCGCGGGCCGCGTCGAGGGCGCGGTCGATGTCGGCCTGGCTCACCTCGCGGTGCTTGCCGGAGACCGCCACCACTCCGCGGCTGTTGATGCCGCGGATGTGACCGCCCGCGACCCCCGCGATCACCGACGGGATCTCGACCCCCGCCATCTCCTCCGCCTCGGCCACCGCGTGCTTGATCGACTCCACCGTGGAGTCGATGTTGACGACCACGCCCTTGCGCAGGCCGCGCGAGGGGCTCGTCCCCACCCCCACGATGTCGAGGTTGCCCACCGGCGACCAGTCGGCGATCACGCAGCAGATCTTGGTCGTGCCCACGTCCAGCCCGGCGATGACCTGCCGCACTCGAGATCTGGCCATTGCCCTCCTCACCTCGTCACGGTCTTGAGGACCACCTGGTCGCGGAACCGCAGATCGATCGCGCCCACCGCCTCCCCGCCCGATCGCACCTGGGCGAGCACTCCCTGCAGCCGGGCGAGCCGCCCTTCCCAGTCGTCGGCCCCCAGCCGGACCTCGATGCCGTCCACCGTGTAGAGCACCGGGCCCTCCGGCCGGCTCACGTCGATCTCGGAGATCTGCTGCAGCAGGGTGGTCTCCGAGCGCAGCAGCACCCGCAGCAGCGAGATGCCGGCGGCCACCCGCGGAGACGGCCCGCCGTCGGCGGCCAGGTCGGTGGGGCCGAGCCCGGTGATGACCGGGGCCCGGGGTGCCACCGCGCGCGTCTCCGGCCCCAGGTTCACGCCCTGCTCGTCGATCCAGTGGAGCCGGCCCGCGTGGGCGAGCGTGAACGGCCGCCGCTCCTCCACCGCGAGCGTCACCTGGTTCGGGAAGCGCCGCACCATGTCGGCGCGCCGGATCAGGGGCAGCGCCTCCAGCCGCGCGACCACGGTGGCGCGGTCGAGGCGAAAGAGATTGGTGCCGGGCCCGATGCCGGACGCGGCCACGACGTCCTCCGGGCGGAGCCGGCTCGCGCCGGTCACCGCCACCTCGGTGACGGTGAAGCGCGGCGAGGTCAAGAGCCACAGCCCCGCCGCCCCGCCCGCGGCCAGGACCGCGAGCACGATCGCGATGGGGACCACCCGCGTGGTCACCCAGCGCACCCGCCGGGTCACCCGCCGCGCCAGCCGGGTGCGCGAGACGCGCTGGCGCTCCATCGCGGGGCCCCGCTCGGCCAGGTCCGCGAGGCCGCCGCGTCCCGCCCGCGGAGAGATGACGGAGCTGTGGGCTCTCAAATCTCTCCCATGGTCTTGATCTCGGGCTCGAGGGTGATGCCGAAGTGGTTGCGCACCCGATCGAGGGTGAGCTGCATGAGCGCCTTGATGTCGGTGGCGGCGGCGCCCCCGCGGTTGACTATGAAGTTGGCGTGCTTGGCCGAGATCTCGGCCCCGTTGAGGCGCTTGCCGCGGAGCCCGACCTTCTCGATCATGCGCGAGGCGGCCTCGCCCGGCGGGTTCTTCCACACCCACCCCGCGGAGGCGAGCGCGAGCGGCTGGGTCGCCTTCTTCTGCTTGAGCCGCTGCTTGATCTCCTTCTGGATCTCCGCGAAGGGCCGCCGGTGCAGCTGCAGGCGCGCCCCGATGAGCACCGAGCCCTGCGGCGCGGCGAACATCCGGTAGCTGAACGAGCCCGCGCCCGGCTTGAACTCCCCGAGGGTGCCGTCCGGGTGCAGGAAGTAGACCGCGGAGATGAAGTCCGCGATGCCGCCGTCCGGCGTGCCCGCGTTCATCGCCACCGCCCCGCCCACCGTGGCCGGCACCCCGACCAGGCACTCGATGCCGCCCAGGTTCAGGGCGGCCGCCTCGCGGATCAGGGCCGAGAGGCTCACCCCCGCGCCGGCCACCGCTTCCTCCCCATTGAACTCGGCGCGCCCGAGGCAGCCCTCGAGCTTGAGCACCACGCCGCGGACGCCGCGGTCGCTGACCAGCAGGTTGTTGCCGCCGCCGATGACGTCGACCGAGAGCTGCTCCCGCTCGGCGAACGACAGCGCGCAGCGGATGTCTTCCACGTCCTGCGGGACGATGAAGATGTCCGCGGGACCTCCAATGCGCAAGGAGGTGTGGAAGCTGAGCGGCTCCTTGAATCGGACCTCGCCCCGGATCTCTCCCAGCATGCGTTATCTCCTCTTGGATGGTGTCTCGGAGTCGTCGCCGAGCCGCTGGAGCAGTTCCCCGCCCAGCTGGCCCACGTCGCCGGCCCCGAGAGTGAGCACGAGATCACCCGCTCTGGTGGATTCGCACAGGTAGTCGATGATGGCCGCGCGATCGTTGCCCAGGTACAGCACCTCGCGGTGCCCGTGGGCCGCGATGCCGTCGGCCAGGTCGCGGGAGTGCACGCCGGGAATCGGCGCCTCCCCCGCGGGATAGATGTCCATGACGATGAGGACGTCGGACTGGTAGAACGCGGTGAGAAAGTCGTCCCGCAGGTGCTGCGTCCGCGAGTAGCGGTGCGGCTGGAACACCGTGATCACGCGACGGTCGAACCCCGCCTTGGCGGCGGCGAGGGTCGCGCGGATCTCGGCGGGGTGATGGCCGTAGTCGTCGACGACGAGCACGTCCCGGGCGCGGCCCCGGATCTGGAACCGGCGCTGCACGCCCGCGAAGCCGGCGAGGGCGGTCTGGATCTTGGCGAACGGCATCTCGAGGTCGAGCGCGACCGCGGCGGCGGCCAGCGCGTTGAGCACGTTGTGGCGGCCGGGAATCTGGAGGCTCATCGTCCCGAGGGCGACGCCGCGCTGCACCACCTCGAAGCTCGAGCGCATCTCCGCGAACTGCAGCCGCCGCGCGGTGACGTCGGCGCCCGCCTCGAGCCCGTAGGTCACCACCCGCTTGGCCATGCGCGGGATCATGCGCTGGAGGTTCGGGTCGTCGAGGCAGACCACCGCGCAGCCGTAGAACGGCACCTTGTTCACGAAGGCGAGGAACGCGGCCACGATCGCGTCGAGATCCGCGTAGTGATCGAGGTGCTCGGCGTCCACCGTGGTCACCACCGCGATGGTGGGGCTGAGCTGGAGGAAGGAGCCGTCGGACTCGTCGGCCTCCGCGACCAGGAACTCGCCCTGGCCGAGGCGGGCGTTGGTGCCGAGCCCGTGCACGCGGCCGCCCACCACCACGGTGGGATCGAAGCCGCCCGCCCCCAGCACCGCCGCCACCATGGAGGTGGTGGTGGTCTTGCCGTGGGTGCCCGCGATCGCGATGCCGTACTTGAGCCGCATCAGCTCCGCGAGCATCTCGGCGCGCGCGATGACCGGGATGCCGCGCTGCCGCGCCGCCGCGACCTCGGCGTTCTCCCGCGCTACCGCCGAAGAGTAGACGACCACGTGCGCGCCCTCCACCTGCGCGGCGGCGTGGCCCACGTAGACCTTGGCCCCCAGGCGCTCGAGCCGCTCTACCGTCTCGCCGCGGCGGGCGTCGGAGCCGGTGACCCGGTAGCCGAGCGTGAGCAGGACCTCGGCGATGCCGCTCATGCCGACGCCGCCGATGCCCACGAAGTGGATGTGCTGGTACTTCTTGAACATCAGGCCGCGCTCCCGTGCTGCGAGATGTTCAGCAGCACCCCGGCCGAGAACATGGTCATGAGCAGCGCGGAGCCCCCGAAGGAGATGAACGGCAGCGGCAGCCCCTTGGTGGGCAGCGCTCCGGTCACCACCCCGAGGTTCACGATCGTCTGGGTCGCGAGCATGATGGTGAGCCCGAGGCCCAGGAAGGCCCCGAAGGAGTCGGGGGCCCGCAGGCCGATGCGCAGGCCGCGCCAGATGAGCAGGGCGAAGAGGGCCACGATCACGATGGCCCCGAGCAGCCCCAGCTCCTCGCCGATGATCGCGAAGATGAAGTCGGTGTAGGGCTCCGGCAGGTAGAAGAGCTTCTGCTTGGAGTCGCCGAGCCCGACCCCCAGCCAGCCGCCCGAGCCCAGCGCGAGGAACGACTGGATGATCTGGAAGCCGCTGCCCTGCGGATCGTCCCACGGGTTCATGAACGCGACCATGCGCCGCCACCGGTACGGCTTGAGCGCGATCAGCGCGATCACCACCGGGAGCGCGGCCCCCGCGATGAGGGCCATGTGCTGCACCCGCGCGCCGGCCAGGTAGGCGAGGACGAGGGTGAGGATGACGAGGGCCAGGCTGTTGCCGAGGTCGGGCTGGAGCAGCGTCAGCGCGGCCATCCCGCCCGCCACCAGCAGCACCGGCAGCAGGCCCTCGGTGAAGCGCGACACCACCTCCTGCCGCCGGGTCAGGAAGGAGGCGAGGTAGAGCACCAGCGCGAACTTGGCCAGCTCCACCGGCTGGAAGGACAGCGGACCCAGGTGGAACCAGCGACGGGTGCCGTTGATCGACTGGCCGAACGGCGGCACCAGCACCAGCACCAGGAGCACGAAGGAGACGACCAGGAGCGGCATCACCACCCGCTCCAGGTTCCGGTAGTCGAGCAGCATCCCGCCCCAGAGGCAGCCCAGGCCGAGCACCGCCCAGAAGAGCTGCTTCTTGAGGAAGAAGAACGGGTCGTGGAAGCGGTCGGCGGCCACGATCGCGCTCGCGGAGTAGACCATCACCACGCCCACGCACACGAGGGCCACCACCACTCCGAAGAGGGGGAGGTCGGGCGTGAGCTTGCGGGGCATCAGCCGAGCAGCGCCCGCACCACGGCCTTGAACACGTCGCCGCGGTGCTCGTAGTTGCGGAACATGTCGAACGACGCGCACGCGGGCGAGAGCAGCACCACGTCGCCCACCCGCGCCGCCTCGCGGGCGCGCCGCACCGCGTCCTCCAATGAGTCCGCGTCTTGCGCGGACATCCCGGTTGCCTCGAAGGCGGCCCGGATCTGATCACGGTCCTGCCCGATGAGGATCACCTGCCGCACCCGGCCGCGCGCGGCCTCCGCGAGCGGGCCGAAGTCCTGCCCCTTGCCCTTGCCCCCCGCGATGAGCACGATCGGCTCGGTGAAGCTCTCGAGCGCCTTGATGGTCGAGTCGACGTTGGTGCCCTTGGAGTCGTTGTAGTAGACGACCCCGCGGTCGTCGTGCACGCGCTCGATGCGGTGCGCGACCCCGCGGAAGGCGGCGATGCCGCGCCGGATCGCGGCGGGCGCCATCCCGGTCCACAGCGCGCACGCGGTGGCGGCGAGGACGTTCTCCACGTTGTGCTGGCCGCGCAGGGTGATCGCGGTCACCGGGCAGATCCGCTCGGTGGAGCCGTTGAGCTTGGCCACGATCCACCCGTCGTAGATGAACACCCCGTGGGGCAGCGTGCTCTGGCGGCTGAACCAGATCACTCGCCCACGCGCGCGCCCGGCCAGGCCCGCCGCGACCGGATCGTCCGCGTTCAGCACCGCGCAGTCGGTAGCGGTCTGGTTGGCGAAGATGCGGGCCTTGGCGTCCACGTAGCGCTCGAAGGTGCCGTGACGGTCCAGGTGGTCCGGGGTCACGTTCAGCACCACCGCCACCCGCGGCCGGAAGCGGTCGACCGCGTCGAGCTGAAAGCTCGACACTTCCGCCACGACGATCCCGTCGCCCGGGAACTCGAGCGCGTGCTCGGCGAGCGGGGTGCCGATGTTGCCGCCCACCATCACCGGCCGCACCTGGGTGCGCAGCAGCTCGCCGGTGAGCGTGGTGGTGGTGGTCTTGCCGTTGGTGCCGGTGATCGCGATGCAGTCGGCTTCCATCACCCGCCAGGCCAGCTCGAGCTCGCCGATGACCGGCACCCCGCGGGCGCGGACCGCGGCCAGCGCGGGCAGCTCGAGCGGCACGCCCGGGCTCAC
>DASZJM010000215.1:0-2471 GCA_035948165.1 Candidatus Methylomirabilota bacterium | reverse complement strand
TCCGCTGGCAGAATGCATATACATGTATTACCCTTGACCTCCATGACCACCGCGGAGCGGCTGGCCGGCGGCCGGGTGCACTACGCCTGGATCGTCGCGGGCGTGACCTTCCTCATCCTTCTCGTCGCGGCGGCCATCCGGGCCACCCCCGGCGTGCTCATCGTCCCGCTCGAGCAGGCTTTCGGCTGGAGCCGGGCCACCATCTCGCTCGCGGTCTCGGTGAACCTGCTGCTCTACGGCCTGTGCGGACCCTTCGCGGCCTCGCTCATGGAGCGCTTCGGGGTGCGCCGGGTGACCCTCCTGTCCCTCTGCGCGGTCACCGTCGGGGTCGCGCTGACCACCGTGATGCGGGCCCCCTGGCAGCTCATCCTATTGTGGGGCGTGGTGGTGGGCGTCGGCACCGGCGCGATGGCGATGGTGCTGGCCGCCACCATCGCGAACCGCTGGTTCGTGGCGCGCAAGGGCCTCGTCATCGGCATCCTCACCGCGAGCACCGCGACCGGCCAGCTGCTGTTCCTGCCGCTCCTCGCCGCGGTGGTGCAGTACGCCGGCTGGCGCGCCGCCGCCCTCGTGGTGACCGGGGTGGCGCTGCTCCTGCTGCCGGTCGTGTTCCTGTTCCTGCGCGACGAGCCGGGCGACCTGGGGCTGCGTGCCTTCGGCGACGCGACCGGCGCGGCGGCTCCCGCCCGCTCGGCGCCGAGTCCCACCGGCGCGCTGGCCGCCCTCGTGGAGGGCTCGCGCTCGCGGGACTTCTGGCTCCTGGTGGGCAGCTTCTTCATCTGCGGGCTCAGCACCAACGGGCTCATCGGCACCCACCTGATCCCGGCCTCCATGGACCACGGCATCCCCGCGGTGACCGCGGCCGGCCTGCTCGCCGCGATGGGGGTGTTCGACCTGATCGGGACCACGGTCTCGGGCTGGCTCTCGGATCGCTGGGACAACCGGCGCCTGCTCTTCGGCTACTACGGCCTCCGCGGGCTCTCGCTCATGCTGCTGCCCTACGCCTACGGCTCGGAGTACTTCGGCCTGACGCTCTTCGCGGTGTTCTACGGGCTCGATTGGGTCGCCACCGTACCGCCGACGGTCCGCCTGACCGAGACGCTCTTCGGCAAGCACCGGGTCGGCATCATGTACGGGTGGATCGCGGTCGCGCACCAGATGGGCGCGGCCACCGCCGCGTTCGGCGCCGGCGTCCTGCGCACGTGGCTCGGCTCCTACCAGGTGGCCTTCACCGGGGCCGGCTTCGTCTGCCTCGTCGCGGCGCTGATGGTGCTGGCGATCGGACCGCGGCAGATCGCGCTCCGGCCGCGCCCCCGCCGCCTCGAGATCTCGGGCGCGGTGGAGGGCTAGCGCGGCCGGGCCGCGGGCGCCCGCAGCGGCGGGCGGGCCAGGCGGAACAGCTCCACGTCGAAGCGCGTCGTGCCCTCGGTCGCGAGGTCGGCCATGATCTCGCCGACCACGCTGCAGAACTTGAAGCCGTGGCCGGAGAAACCGGCCGCGATCGAGACCTGCCGCGAGTCCGGATGCAGATCCAGGATGAAGTGCTCGTCCGGCGTGTTGGTGAACATGCACGTCGCCATCGACAGCGTGGGGCCGTCCGCGTCCGGGAAGTAGCGCCGGATCCCCTCGCGCACCACCGCCTCGTCGCGGGCGTCGCAGTCGCGGTCGATCGTGTCCGGATCGACCTGCTGCTCCCGGTGGTGGTACTTGCCGATCTTGAAGCCGGGAATGCCGTGGATGGGGAAGCCGTAGAAGTGGCCCTCGGGCGCCTCCATGTTGAAGACCGGGAAGACGCCGACCCGGAAGCGCTCCGGCCGGCGCGGCTGGGTCCACAGCATGACCTGCCGCTCGGGCCGCGCCACCGGGGCGAGCGCCCGCGTCAGCTTGCCGCTCCACGCGCCCGCGGTGAGGACGAGCCGCTCCGCCTCGTAGCGCCCGCGGTCGGTGCGCACCCGGACGCGGCCGCGCGCCACCGTCCAGTCGAGCACGCGCTCGCGCCCGTGGATCTCCGCGCCGCGGGCGAGCGCGCCGCTCGCGTGGGCGACCACGCTGCGCTCCGCCATCACGAATCCCGCGTCGGCCTGGTACACCGCGACCATGCCCCGCCCCAGGCGGTAGCCGGGGAACCGCCGGCTCAGGGCGGCCGCGCTCAGCGGCTCGTGCGGGATGCCGTGCTCGTGGCAGGAGCGGAGCGAGCCCGCGACCAGCGCGCCGCCCTCCGGCCCCGCGTCGACGCCCCCGGTGACCACCAGCAGCCGCTCGCCGCTGTCGTGCTCCAGCTCCCGCCAGAGCTCGTACGCGCGGCGCAGGAGCGGCACGTAGCTCGGATGCTCCGCGTAGGCGAGGCGGATGATCCGGTTGACGCCGTGCGAGGAGCCGAGCTGGTGCGGCACGTCGAACTGCTCGATCCCCAGGACCTTCTTCCCGCGCCGGGCCAGGTGGAAGAGGGTCGCGCTGCCCATGCCGCCCAC
>DASZJM010000214.1:0-5976 GCA_035948165.1 Candidatus Methylomirabilota bacterium | reverse complement strand
GATTGGCCGTAAGTTGACACAACGCAAGGCTTTTGTTAGAGTCCGTAGCGGTTCTGTGACACGGGGGTTTTGCGGGAATAGCTCAGTGGTAGAGCACAACCTTGCCAAGGTTGGGGTCGCGGGTTCGAATCCCGTTTCCCGCTCCATATAGCATGAGAGGCTGGAAGGGCGGCGTAGCCAAGTGGCTAAGGCGGAGGTCTGCAAAACCTCTATTCAGCGGTTCGAATCCGCTCGCCGCCTCCATTACTTCGGAGGCGGTCCAGCGGTAGGATGGGCCGGGGTGGCGGAACTGGGAGACGCAGCGGACTTAAAATCCGCTGGTCCGTAAGGGCCGTGGGGGTTCGATTCCCTCCCTCGGCACCAGAGCGGCAGCACACTCAATCAGGGAGGCAGACAAGGTGGAAACCTTGAAGGTAGTCCGGAAGACCTTCACGATGTTGAGCGAGAAACGGACACAGGTCCTGGACATCACCAAGCAGATCCGGGACATCGTGCTGGGCGCCGACATCAAGGAGGGCATCATTCTGGTCAACTCCCTCCATACCACCTGCGCGCTGTTCGTGAACGAGTTCCAGGGCGCTCTCGTCGAGGACCTGAAGACCATGATGGACCGCCTGGTGGCCGACGGCGCGGGGTACAAGCACGACGACCCTCGCTTCTCGGACTGCGAGCGCGGCAACGCCTCCTCCCACCTCCGGGCCGCGCTGCTCGGTCGGAGCGTGGCGGTGGGGATCAGCGGGGGAGAGCTCTCCCTCGGGCGGTTCCAGTCCATCCTCTTCGCCGAGCTCGACGGGCCTCGGCCCCGCAGCATCGACATCCAGATCATGGGCGTGGGTCCGGTCGGGGGGGAGTAGGCCGGGCGCTCCTGGTCTAGCGTGCTGTCAGCCGTTTAAGTCTTTAGGCTCTGTTTTACGCGGGGGCCCAGAAATGGCCCCCGCGCTCCCCCAGGTTGCGGACACTCGTTGATGGTGCCTGCGCGCCCTCCCTCTCCGGTTCGCCCCTCTTGCCCGTGATAGACTGACTCGCGGTATGTCCTGGAAACTCAAGAAGAAGGCACAGGGTCTCGTCGCGTCCGAGGAGGGCTGCGCCCAGAAGGACTGGGGCGGCCGGGTGCGGATCGCGCTCGTCTACCCGAACACCTACGCGGTCGGCATGTCCAACCTGGGGTTCCAGACCATCTACGATCACCTGAACGCGCTGCCGCACGTGGTCTGCGAGCGCGTCTTCTTTCCGGACGCCGAGGACCTGGACGAGCACGCCCGCACCGGCACGCCCCCATTCTCGCTCGAGTCGCAGCGCCCCCTCGGCGACTTCGACCTGGTCGGCTTCTCGATCACCTACGAGGGCGACTACATCAACACGGTGCGCCTCCTGCGCTGGGCCGGGATCCCGGTTCGCGCCGTCGATCGCGGCCCCGGCGACCCGGTCATCCTGATGGGCGGCGTCTGCGCCTTCTCGAATCCCGAGCCGGTCGCCGATTTCATGGACGTGATCGTGGTCGGCGAGGGCGAGGAGGTCGTGGGCGAGATCGTGGAGGCGTGGACCGCGAGCGGTCCCGCCGACGATGGCCGCCGCGCGCGCGTCCTCGACCGCCTCAAACCCCTGGCCGGCATCTACGTGCCGGCGGCCTACCGGGTCGCATACGGACCCGAGGGGCAGATCGAGGGCGTGGCTCCGGTCGCGCCGGACGTGCCCGCGGTGGTGGTGAAGCGACGGCTCAAGGACGTCAACCGCTTCGAGACCCGCTCGTCGCTCAAGACGCCGAAGGCGGAGTACGGGCACATGGAGCTGCTCGAGGTCGGCAAGGGCTGCGGGAGAGGCTGCCGCTTCTGTCTGGAAGGCCAGGTCTACCGGCCGGTCCGGCACCGCAGCCTCGACTCGCTTCGCGAGTCGGTGGCGCGCATCGCGAAGGAGTCGAAGCGCGTGGGGCTGGTGGGGGCCTGCGTCTCCGACTACCCGTGGATCGGCGAGCTGATGCAGGTGCTGGAGGAGCACGGGGTCGAGGTGTCGATCTCCTCGCTCCGCGCGGACAGCCTGACCGAGGAGCTGGTGGCCTCGCTCCAGCGTGGCGGCCACCGCACGCTGACGATGGCGCCCGAGGCCGGGACCGAGCGGCTGCGCGGCGTGATCCGCAAGGCGATCAGCGACGCCCAGCTCTACGAGGCCTGCGACCTGCTCCGGCGCTACGGCATCCCGAACCTCAAGTGCTACTTCATGATCGGCCTGCCGACCGAGACCCGGGAGGACGTGGAGGCCATCCCGGACCTGGCCGCGCGGCTGCTCGAGCGGCTGCAGGTGCGCGGCCCCGACGGGCACCCCTTCGGCAAGCTCACGCTCTCGATCTCGTCGTTCGTGCCGAAGCCGTGGACGCCCTTCCAGTGGGCGTCCTTCGACGACGCGCGCGCCCTCGAGGCGAAGCTCGACATCATCAAGCAGGCGGCCCGCCGCCTCGACACCATCCGGGTGGTGCACGAGAACCCGCGGGAGGCCGCGCTGCAGGCCCTGCTCGCGCGGGGCGACCGGAGGGTGGCCGACTTCATCGAGCTGGCCGCCGGTCTCGACGGCGACTGGCGGCGCGCGCTCCGCGAGTGGGGCGGCGACGCCGCGTTCTTCACCCGCCGCGTCCGCGACGTGACCGAGACGCTTCCGTGGGACCACTTCGACGTCGGCGTGAAGAAGGCGGGCCTGCGGCGCGAGTGGGAGCGCGCCTGGGAAGCGCCCGCGCCCGCCGCGGCGGCCGGGTAGGCCGTCTCCATGGGGTCCGGGCCATGCCCTCGGTGAGGGTCGCGAAGGTGACCGACGTGCCGGTCGGCCAGGGCCTGGTGGTCCAGGCGGGTGACCGGAGCCTCGCCCTCTTCAACGTCGACGGCGCCTACCACGTGATCGACAACGCCTGCCCGCACCGGGGCGGGCCGATGGGCGACGGCGACCTCGACGGCCGCCTCGCCATCTGCCCGTGGCACGGCTGGCGCTGGGACGTGACCACCGGCGCCAACGCCAATAATCCGGCGGTGAAGATTGCCTGTTTCGCGACGCGGGTGGCCGACGGCGACGTGTTCGTGGAGCTGCCGTGATCCGCGACACCCTCGCCCGTCCGCTCCGCAACCTGCGGTTGTCCGTCACGGACCGCTGCAATCTGCGCTGCCAGTACTGCATGCCGGAGGAGGAGTACGTCTGGCTGCCCCGCGACGACGTGCTGACCTTCGAGGAGATGGCCGGGCTCGTCGACGTCTTCACCGACCTGGGCGTCGACAAGGTGCGCCTGACCGGGGGCGAGCCGCTGCTGCGGCGGGATCTCGAGCGGCTCGTGCGGCTGCTCGCCGACAACCAGCGGCTGCGCGACCTGGCCCTCACCACCAACGGGGTGCTGCTGGCCGAGCAGGCCGGCGCCCTGCGCGCGGCCGGACTCCATCGGGTCACGGTCAGCCTCGACACCCTGCGCGCGGACCGCTTCCGGCTGCTCACCCGTCGCGACACGCACGCCCGGGTGCTCGAGGGCATCGCGGCGGTCGCGGAGAGCGGCTGGCCGGGGCTCAAGCTCGACACGGTGGTCATGCGTGGGGTGAACGACGACGAGCTGGGCGACCTGGTGGAGTACGCGGGGACCGTCGGCGCCGAGGTGCGCTTCATCGAGTACATGGACGTGGGCGGCGCCACCAGCTGGAGCATGGAGCGGGTGGTCTCGCGGCTCGAGATGCTCGAGCGGCTGAGCGCCCGCTACGGAGCGATCGCGCCCATCGCGCCCGGCGGGGAGGAGGAGAGCGCGGCCCCCGCCGACCGCTTCCGGCTGCCGGACGGCCGGGTCTTCGGCATCATCTCCTCGACGACCGAGCCGTTCTGCCGCGCCTGCGACCGCAGCCGCCTCACCGCGGACGGGCTCTGGTACCTCTGTCTCTACGCGACGCGCGGCGTGGACCTGCGCGCGCCCCTGCGGGCGGGGGCCCCGCGCGACGAGCTGCTGGGCCTCATCCGGTCGACCTGGCAGGGGCGGCGCGATCGCGGGGCGGAGGAGCGGCTGGCGGTGCCCGACCGGAGCCCGCTGATCCAGATCGGCGAGCTCAAGCGCGATCCCCACCTCGAGATGCACACGCGGGGAGGCTAGGCGGTGGACGGAGCCGGCGTCGACGTCAGGGAGAAGGGCGCCAACCAGCAGGTCTCCGATCGGCGCCTGTTCGTGCAGCTGCAGGTGTGGACCGGCTGCGCCGACGGCAAGCCGCTGGTGGCCGCGATGGAGGCGAGCCGGATCGAGGGCGTGCTCTACCACGACGTCAACGACCCGAGCGGGGTCGGGCTCTTGACCTTCCACGAGAACCCCGCCTTCTTCGCCACCGGGCTCCGCGACGCGCTGCACGCCGAGGCCTTCGCCGCCCTCCGTCACCGGCCGGAGCTGACCATGCTCGGGCGCACCTACGCCTCGGGCTTCGAGCCCGACCTCGAGGACTGGCTGCTGGCCCGGCCCCGGCGCACCGTGCTGGACCCCGCGTGCCGCTGGGGCATCTGGTATCCGCTGCGGCGCGCGGGCGCGTTCGCGCGGCTCTCGCCGCAGGAGCAGGGCGCGATCCTGAAGGAGCACGGCACGCTCGGCCGCGCCTACGGGGACGCCGGTCTGGCCCACGACGTCCGCCTCGCGTGCCACGGGCTCGACACCCACGACAACGACTTCGTGATCGGCCTCATCGGCCGCGAGCTGCACCCGCTCTCGCACCTGGTGCAGGCGATGCGGCGCACCGCCCAGACCTCGCAATACCTCGCGAGCCTCGGCCCCTTCTTCGTGGGCCACGTGCTCTGGCAGAGCCCCTCGCGATGAAGCGGCCGCGCGGGTGGGCGCTCTCCGCGGTCCTGCTGCTGGCCGCGCTGCTGGTCCCGGCGGGGTGCGCGTCGCTGCCGCCGGCCCGCCAGGTCACCGACATCGCGCTCATCGCGGGGCGCTGGCAGGGGCAGATCACCTTCGCCCGCGGCTCGTACCAGCTCTTCTACCTGACGATCAATCCGGACGGCACCGTGATCGCGTCGTGGGACGGAGTGACCCGCTACGGCAAGGTCACCCTCGAGGGCGCGCGCACCCGCATGGCGTTCTACATCTGGAGCGGCAGCCTCGACTATCTCGAAGGCGGCGGCCAGCGCGTCATCCTCATCAAAGAGGACTTCGGCGCCTGGGACGCCATCGTCCGCCCCCTCAGCTAGGGCGTCCCGCCGCTTGCCACGCGGCCACGTTGGCCTCGATCTGTCGCGCGTGGTTCTCCAGATGCTCCGCGTAGATCGTGAGCCAGTCCTCCGCGGTGTACCGGCCCGACCCGGTGTGGCGCCCCTCGCGGCTCCACGCGGCCTCGGGCAGACGGCGGAGCAGGGCGGTGGTGTGGACGCGTACCGCCCGCACCGTCTCCAGCGCCGGCGCGACGGGATGGCCGTGGTAGTCGAGCGTCACCGCCCACACGCTCTCCTCGTAGGCCAGGACCACCGGCTGCGGCTCGCAGACCAGGTAGCGGATGCGGGCCGCCCCGTTCACCTCGGAGTCCGCGCAGTGGCAGGCCACCTCGTGGGCGGACCACTCGCCGGGCGCCGGTCGCCACTGGCGCGCGGCCGTGGGAACCGCGGCCATCGCGCCGTCCAGGCGCGCGGGTCCGTCGGCGTACTGCTGGATCAGGCGCTCTCGCTCGGCAGGGGAGAAGGGCATCGATGACCTCCAGGGGCTGCGGCCGCCGGCGCGGGCTGGCCGCCGCGGTGATCGGGTTGTGGCTGCTCGCGGCGCCCACCGCGCACGGGCAGCCCGCGACGGGTCGCCTCGACGTGGCCGGGCTCCGCGCGGCGCTGGTCGCGATCGGCTACCCGCCGCGCGAGGTCCGCAACGAGGCGGGCGCGGAGTACGAGATCGTGCTCCGCCTGCGCACCGGCGCGGCGGTGACCACCCGGGTGACGCTCTCCAAGGACGGCAGCCTGGTGTGGCTGGTGGCCTGGCTGCGCAAGCTCCCGCCGGGC
>DASZJM010000213.1:0-3960 GCA_035948165.1 Candidatus Methylomirabilota bacterium | reverse complement strand
CTTCTTCCTGGCCGCCTCCGCCGGGCTCATGGTGCTGAGCCAGGCCGCGGGCATCATCACCGCCTACGGCGGCGCGGCCTCGCTCGCGGTGTACGGGACGACGCTCATCACCGCGGTCATCGCGGGCGCGCGGCTGGGCGGAGGCTGGATGGTGGACTGGCTCGCCATCCCGACGGTGGCGGCCGGCGCCAACGCGGTCGCCCTCGCCGGTCACGTCGTGCTGACGCTCTGGCCCGGCCCGTGGGTTGCGGTCGGCGCCCTGGCCCTGGTGGGACTCGGCTACGGCCTGGTCTCGGGCCTCACCGCCGCCGCGGTCGCGGTGTACTGGCGGCGCGCGCTCTACGGGCGGATGGCGAGCCGGGTCTACATCGCGTGGAGCGCCGCCGCCATCGTGCTGCCGATCGTCGCGGGGCGGCTCTTCGACCTGACCCACGGCTACGGCACCGCGGTGCTCATCGCGGGCGGCAGCAACGCGCTCGGCATCCTGGTGGCGCTGGGTCTGCCGCGCGGGGACGCGATGCCGGAGCCGCCCCGTGACGAGGTGCGGTAGCATCTCCGCCATGGCCACGCATCCCGTCTCGCTGGCGCACCTCACGGTGCTGGACACGACGCCGCCTCAGCTGGTGGAGGTGGCGGCGGCCGCCGGCTTCCGCACCGTCGGCATCCGCCTCACCGCCACCCCGAGCGTCGGCGTGCCACCCTACGACATCCTGCGCGACGGGCCGATCCTGCGCGACACGCTCGCGCGGCTGGCCGCCACCGGGGTCTCGGTGCTCGACACCGAGTTCCTGCGCTTCGAGCCCGACCGGCCGGTGGGCGTGCCCGAGGGCTTCCTCGAGGTCTCGGCGAGGCTCGGCGCGAAGAACGTGCTGGTGATGAGCGCGGAGCCCGACGAGGCTCGCACCCTCGATCGCTTCGGCGACCTCTGCGACGGCGCGGCCCAGTACGGGCTCCAGGTCTGCCTCGAGTTCGCGGTCTACACCGGGGTGCGCACCCTGGCCCACGCCGCCCAGATGGTGGCCCGCTCCAGGCGCGCGAACGCGTCGGTGCTGATCGACGCGCTCCACTTCAGCCGGTCGGGCGGGATACCGGCCCACATCGCGCAGGTGGATCCGGCGCTGCTCCGCTACGCGCAGCTCTGCGACGCCTCCGCCGACATGCCCGGCCCGACCGACACCCCCGCGCTCATCCGCGAAGCGCGGACCGGCCGGCTGCTGCCGGGCGAGGGGGTGCTGCCGCTCGCCGAGCTGGTGGCCGCGCTGCCGGACGGCATCCCGCTCGCGATCGAGGCGCCGTGCCGGGCGACCGCGGAGCTGCCCGCGGTGGAGCGCGCCCGGCGCGCCCACCAGGCGCTGTCGAAGCTGCCGGGGATCCGGGCCGCCTGAGGCCTAGGCGTCCGGGTACACCGGCGGCCGACGCTCGCGAAACGCGGCGATGCCCTCGTCGAAGTAGCCGGCGGAGGCGCAGAGGATCTGGCCACGATCCTCGAGGGCCATCGCCGCCTCCAGGCTGCCCGCGGCCATCGCGACACCCAGCCCCTCCTTGGTGAGCGCGAGGCCGAGCGGCGAGAGCCGCAGCATGTCGGCGGCGAGGCGCCGCGCGGTGTCGGGCAGCGCTTCCTCGGCTACGACATCGGAGACCAGCCCGGTCCGGAGCGCGCGGTCGGCGTCGATGAAGCGGCCGGTCAGCATGAGCTCGGCCGCCACCGAGGCGCCCACCGCGCGGGGCAGGAAGTAGCTGATCCCGATGTCGCAGCCGGTCAGGCCCACCAGCGCCATCGCCACGTTCATGCGGGCGGAGGGCGCGGCCAGCCGCACGTCGGCCGCGAGGGCCAGCGCGAAGCCGCCGCCCGCGGCGGCGCCGTGCACGCACGCCACGATCGGCTGCGGGCAGCGCCGCATGCGGCGGATGATCTCGCTCACGTGGCGCTGCGCCCGCATCCCGCGCACCGGCCCCGCGGTGACCTCCTGCGCCGCCTTCAGGTCGAAGCCGGCGCAGAAGGCGCGGCCCGCGCCGCGCAGGATCACGACCCGCGTCCGGGGCCGCCCCACGAGCGCGCCGAAGTAGTCCTGCAGCTCGTCGCACATCGGGCCGTCGAGGGCGTTGAGCTGCTCGGGCCGGTGGAGGGTGAGCCAGTCGATCGCGCCCTCCTGCTCGAGACGCAGGGTGCGGTACGCGGTCTTCGCGGCGTCGGTCATGGGCGTGCTCCTCGGGATCGGCCGGCGGCGCTCACGGGTCGAGGTAGAACCGCAGCACCTCGTTCGAGCCGCGGAGGCCGCCCAGCTTGGCGTCGATGAGCTGGTAGAGCTCGCGGGCCAGCGAGGTGACCGGCATCGCCTGGTGCACCGCGCGGCCGCTCTCCACCGCCGCGGTCAGGTCCTTGAGCCCAAGGAACGTGGCGGGTGGGTACTCGCCGCGCAGGATGGGCCCCTCGAGCGCGCGCAGGATCCAGCTGTCGGCGGTGCAGGTGCGCAGGGTGTGGTAGAGGCGGTCGATCGGCACGCCGGCCTGCCGGGCCATCGCGAACGCCTCGCCGATCGCGAGGCGGCCGACCCCGATGATGAGGTTGTTGGCGACCTTGGCCACGAGGCCGGAGCCGAGCGGGCCCATGTGGACCACGTGCGAGCCGACCGCCTCCAACAGCGGCCGCTGCGCCTCGACGGCCTCCGCGTCGCCGCCGCAGAGCAGCGTCAGGGTGCCCGCGTCCGCGCCGCTCACGCCGCCGCTCACCGGGCAATCGATCACGGTCACCCCGCGCGCGGCGGTCCGCTCCGCGATGGCCAGGAGCTCGGAGAGCGCGATGGTGCTGCAGACCATCACGGTGCCCGCGCGCATGGTGTCGAGGAGGCCGCCCTTCCCGGCGAGCACCGCGTCGACCTGCTTGGCGTCGACCACCATCACCAGCACGCTCGCGCACTCGGCGCCGATCTGGGCCGGATCGCGGGCGACCCGGCCGCCCGCCGCCCGGAAGCGGGCGAGGGGCTCGGCCGCGATGTCGTAGGCCAGCACGTCGTGACCGGCCTTGAGGAGGTTGTGGGCCATCCCGAAGCCCATCTGGCCGAGGCCGACGAAGCCGACGGGACGCGACGCGGCGGCGCTCATGGACGGGCTAGCCGATCTCGACGAGCTCGATGGCCTCGCGGCTCGGCCCCTCGATCATCACCCCGCGGGTGTCGCCGAGCGGGTGGACGTCGTCGAGGAGCCGCACGCCCTCGCCGCGCAGCTTGACGATCCACGCGTCGAGATCCCGGACGCCGAGGCCGATGTGGTCGTGCAGCTGGCCGCGGGAGCTCACGAGCGGGCGATCGCCCTGCCGCATGTACGACGGCAGCGTCACGTCGCCGAAGGCCACCGCCGCCGACGGCGTGCGGAACATGCCGTCACGATCGAGCGCGGGAAAGGTCCGGTCGGCCCCGCGCGGCACCCGGCAGTCGCCGTCGGTGACCGGCGGCCGGGGCGCGCGGCCCGGCACGACCGCGGCGTCGAGGTGGCGGCGGTACCAGAGCTGGGCGCAGAGCGGATCCTCGTGGAAGAGATGCACGTGATTGAAGCGCTCGGCCGGATGGTTTCCCGCATACTCCACCAGCGCGCCGTCGGGACCCCGCAGGTAGCCGAAGCCGCCGCTGCGGGTGGGCTCCACGCCGGTGGTCTTGGCCTCCGCGATCTGCGTCTTGGTCCGGCCGAGCACGCCGCCCGCGCCCGGCCACGTGTCGCTGCTCACCCACACCGCACCCTCGCCGTCGCCGGTGTGGAGCGGCAGGAGCTCGACGTCGGCGTGGCCCGCGGCGGCCTGCTGCTGAAACGCGGCGAGGGTGGCACGCGAGTCGGGGACGTGCCAGCCGAAGTGCCAGATCGCGCTCGGCGGCGACGTGGGCGGCGGCGTCGCGACGCGGTCGAACAGGATCAGCACGTCGTTCGGCGCGGCGAGGGCCGGCCGCCCCTGCCAGCTCGTCTTCCGGC